>JAFBAF010000111.1 GCA_019247895.1 Parafilimonas sp.
AGCCAAATTATACGTAACCAATGCATCGCCCGATGCAGTGCCGATGCAGGGAACGGTTGTTGGTGATGCTTTGCAGCTTTGCGAAAATTCACTCGATACAAAGCAAAAAAAATATAAGGCAGTTGTTTTAATTTCTGATGGTGAAGACCATGATCCGCATTCTACGGCAGTTTTGCAACAGCTATCTGATAATGGTGTAATTGTTTATACGGTTGGCGTAGGCAGTGTTGATGGTGCACCTATTATGGAGCCCGGTTCAAACACATATAAAACCGATATTAACGGGCAAACTGTTATAAGTAAATTAAATGAAGGTGAGTTAATGCAGATAGCGCAAAAAACGGGTGGTAATTACCAGCATTTAGATAATGCGGAGATGACATCAAACAAGGTTGCGCAGGCATTAAATGGTATGGAAAAAAAGGCCATAGAAAGCAACAGTAACGTAAAACAGTACGCATCATTTTATTATTTCTTTGCACTTATAGCTTTATTAATACTGGTTGCTGAAATATTCATTCCTGAAACAAAAAGAAAGTAAGTTGAAATTATATTTTGTGATATCACTTGTACTTCTAACTATTGTTGCAAAATCGCAACCGGCTAATAACTATATTCAGAAAGGAAATGAAGCTTACAGGAAAGCTGATTTTGATGCGGCTGTTGAAAATTATAAAAATGCGCTTCGTAAAGATCCCACGAATAATACTGCGCGTTTTAACCTTGCAAATGCTTTGCAAAAGCGAAATGAAATTAAAGAAGCGCAAAAAAATTATGACCAGGTAATTGAAAAAAGCGGCGTTAATTCTCTTAAATCTGAATCAAATTATAATAAGGGAATTGCTTCTTTAAAAGAAAAAGATCTGCAGCAAGCCATTTCATCTTTTAAAGAATCATTGCGCGAAAACCCTTCTGATGATGATGCAAGAGAAAATTTGCAAAAAGCGTTGAATGAGCTTAAAAAACAGCAGCAACAAAATCAACCTCAAAATAAAAATCAGCAACAGCAAAACCCAAAACAACAAAAACAGCCGCCATTAAACAAACAAATGATGCAGCAAAAATTTAATGAACTGCGTAACCAGGAAAAGCAATTACAGCAAAAGCTCCAAAACAAAAACAGTACGGTTCAACCCGATAAAGATTGGTAGTGTTCTTATTAAAATTTATTTTGGAATGATCACTACAAGTAAAACTTTGTTCATTGGCAAAGGACGATTATCTTTGCGCTCCTTAACAGCGAGGCCGGTTCGTCTATCGGCTAGGACATCTCCCTTTCACGGAGGAAAGACGGGTTCGATTCCCGTACCGGCTACAAAGGAAAGGTTAAGTTTGAATCCCCATATTCGGCAATGAGTGTGGGGGTTTTTTTTATCCTAACCCTAAAAGGAGTTATTAAAAACCAAGCTAATTTAAATTGACCTTAGCTATTAGAAAGCGCCTGTTTTTAGTATGACGATTTCAGAATTTGAATTAAAAAGCCCCGCAAATGCGAGGCTTTTTGTAGCTAGTTTGAATATCCTTGCCGGAGAATCTTTTTGAATTGATTTTTTATCTTTTTTTCATCAGAAGTTAACTTGTTATTTGGTATTGGGTTATGTTCGTACACATCATTCCTGATATCATAAAAATTGCCGCCGTTTAAGGAGTCATACAATTTATAATTATAATCAGTTACATAACTCAAATCAATTTTGCGTTGATAATCTCTTGGCCAATAACAATACACATTATCTCTTTGAGATGAGGGAATTATTGAACCAGTTATATTATCATAGAACGTAGTGCCGTCAAGTGGCTGGTAAGGCTTTTTTGTAGAACCCGAAATATCTGCAAAAGTGGGAAAGAAATCAGTCATATCTACAAGAGAAGTATCCACGCTTCCCGGCGCAATAGTGCCGGGGCAATAGACCAGCATCGGTACATTTATACCGTCAAAAACAGTGCTGTCTTTAGCTCCCTTTACGTTATGGCCTTTGTATAAAGAAGTTATTCCGCCATAGGTTGCATTGTCGCTTATAAATATGATGATCGTTTTTTGTGCAAGTCCTGAATTTTTTACCTTTGTTACAAGCTTTCCGATGGTTTTATCCATATATGCAACCATTTCCGGGTAATATTTCTTATCATCTTTTGTATCATCGTCAGTTGCCGGATTCCATGATGCAAACTCCGGATCATCTGGTGTTGGCACCCACGGTTTTTGAACAAGATTGTGAGAATACACAAGTAAGAACGGTTTGTTTTTATTGCTGTCTATAAATTTGCTGGCATAATCATAAAACATATCTTCAGAATATTTGCCTTCCACTTCGGTATCTGTAAGGTGTCGGGCATCCTGGTATAAGTAAGGGTCTTTATATCTTCTGTAATACTGATCATGGCCATTATTATCATCCGGATTAAAAGGCATAAAAACCAGGTATTTATTATAACCATGATTATGAATAGAAGTATCTCCTCCATCAAATTGCCATTTGCCTGTATAGCAAGTATTATAACCCTTATTTTTTAACATATTGGCGAACGTTATTGCACCTGGCGGCAATAAGCCAAACTGAATCCAGTTGCGGTAATTATATTTTCCCGTCTCCATTGCAAGCCGTGAAGGAGGCCCGTCAGGATGAGCTAAAAAATTAGGGAACTGCATGCCATTGGCTGCCAGGTAATCAAGATTTGGCGTACTGTAAGATTGACCGCCATTATATGTAGGTATTTCCCTTCCTACGTCATCACCTATTATCAAGATTATATTCGGTTTTATGGCTGCTGACTGACTCAGATCTTGAGACACATCAGCCATTGGCTGCATATCTTTTAAATCTTTATTGCAAGACCATACTAAAAAAGAAAAAAAAATAGCTACAGCGAGAAGTTGTGTTGAGTAAGAATTTCGCATATTGGTGTTTAAAAAATTAAAAATACAGAAACTTAGTATAAGCTGCATATATTATTACGTATCTAAAGCATTATCAGTGGTGTATGCACAAATTTTTTCTTTGAGTGAAGTACTTGGCATAATTTTTTAGCTGTAATAAAAAATTGTTATATGAAGAGGTTTTTTTATGGATTGGTTGCAATGATAATTATTGCATCTGCTTCATGTGTTTCTAAACAAAAACTGCTTGATGCACAAATGCAATACCGCACTTTACAAAATGACAGTGCACTTATGGCTTCCAGGATTGCTGATCAGCAATCCTCGATTAATAAATTACAATCTGACATTAATGCGCTTAACCAGCAAAACACACAATTAAGCACTGACGCTTCCAATAAAGTAAATTCTTTACAACAAAATTTACAGGCGCAACAAAAACGTTTGCAGGATTTGCAAAACCTGCTCGATCAACAGCGTAAAGCAACAAATGATTTAAGGGATAAAATGATGACGGCATTAACCGGTTTTAATAGCAATGATCTTACAATTACTCAAAAAAACGGGAAGGTTTACGTTAGCCTTAGCGAGAAATTTTTATTTCCATCAGGCAGTGCGGTTGTAAATGACTCGGGCAAAATTGCATTAAGTAAACTGGCCACCGTTTTAATTTCTAATCCTGATATTTCAGTTGATATAGAAGGCCACACCGATTCAATTCCGATCCGTGGCAAGTTCGAAGATAATTGGGCATTAAGTACAGCACGCGCATCAAGCGTAGTAAGAATTTTGGTAAATGATTATAAGGTTGATCCTACACGTGTGATCGCTTCCGGGCATGCATGGTACGATCCTGTTGATACAAACAGCACACCTGAGGGCAGGGCACGAAATCGCAGAACAGAAATTATCTTATCACCAAAGCTTGATGAATTGTATAAATTACTTGAGCAAAACCAACAGCAACAATAATTAAAAAGCCTTCCATTTAGAAGGCTTTTTAATTTACTATCAAGCATAAATTTTTTCAATTACACCTCTAAATTTTTCCAATACCACTTTTCTTTTTAAACTCATCTTAGGCGTCATTTCGCCTGTGTTCAAACTCCATTCTTCAGGCAATAATTCGAACTTTTTAATTTGTTCAACATGATTGAATTGCTGATTGATCTCATCAACAACAACAGTATATTTTTTTAATACTTCAGTATTTTTTATTGCTTCTTCATTTGTTGTAAAAGAAAGATTATGCAACTGCATCCATGTTTTTAAATAACTGAATGAAGGAACAATTAAAGCGCTGACAAATTTTTTGCCTTCGCCAACAACCATTATTTGTTCAATAAAAGGGCTGCCCTTAAAAATATTTTCCAACGCCTGGGGCGCAACATATTTTCCACCACTGGTTTTGAAAATTTCTTTTTTCCTGTCGGTGATCTTCAAAAATTTATTATTGATGAATTCGCCGATATCGCCGGTATGCAACCATCCGTCAATAATAGTTTCGGCAGTTAGGTCGGGGCGTTTATAATAACCTTTCATTACCGTCGGGCCTTTTACGCAGATTTCTCCATCATTTTCTAACTTCACTTCAATGCCTTCAATCACAGGTCCTACAGTTCCAATCATATTATCATTTGGAGAACTCCAGCGGTTCACAGAAATAACCGGGCTGTTTTCAGTTGGTCCATAACCTTCATACACCGGAATTTTAGCGGCGTTAAAAATGCGTAACAATTTTACCTGGCATGCCGCGCCACCAGTAATTATGAATTTAATATTTCCGCCAAGCGCTTCCCTCCATTTGCTAAAAACAAGTTTATTGGCAATTGACAACTTCATTTTATATAAAGGTGAATTTGCTCCAGGTGTTTTATATTTTTCAGCCAATGTAACACTCCAAAAAAATAATTGTTTTTTAATGCCGGTAAGCTGGCTTCCGGTGGTCATGATGCGTTCAAAAACTTTTTCATGCAATCGCGGAACAGTTGTAAACCCATCAGGTTTAACTTCCTTCATATTAGCACCAATTGTTTCCAAACTTTCAGCATAATAAATTCCGTTGCCGCTGAACAAATAAATATAGCTCACGCATTTTTCAAATATGTGATTAAGCGGAAGAAAGCTTAATACTTTAAAGGGCGCATCGAGAAACGGAAAACTTTTTTTGCTAAATGCTACATTGGTATAAATATTTTTATGCGTAAGCATTACACCTTTCGGCGTACCTGTAGTTCCTGATGTATAAATTATTGTTGCAAGGTTTTCAGGCGAAATGGAATTTTTTATTTCGTTTAATTTTTCTCTTGATGAAGTTGTGGCAAGCGCAGGAATAACACTCCAGTGATCAACATCTTCTATTCCATCAAAACAAAAAATCTTTTTTAAAGACGGAACTGCAGCTTTAATACTATTGACTTTATCAAACATTTCTTTGTTGCTTACAAACATGTATTTAACCAAAGCATCGTTTAATATAAATTGCAGTTCGTTTGCACCTGTTGTTGGATAAACAGGAACTAATACAGCACCAGTTTGCTGCACAGCCAAATCAGTAAAAATCCACTCTGGCCTGTTATTGCTGATGATACCAATCTTATCTGTTCCTTCATCACTGAAATCATTTGCGCTTAATCCAAGCTCAATTAAACCTGCGCTAAACTCATCAACAATTTGTTTTACCTGTTGCGTGCTGTAACTTATCCATTCACCATTTACTTTTGCATTAAGCATATCAGGTTTAGGAAAATGCTGCAACTGATGATCTATGCAATCGAATAAACGTTTTACTTCCATGTAATTTCAATCGTTAAAAAATAAAAATACGACTTTCAAATATCCGTTTTCTTTTATGATATGATCAGACTTGATAATTTGAAATCATTTCTTAAAATAGTTTTTTGGAAAATAATTTAAACAGTTGTTTAATTTCATTTATTACTTTTGCGGCTTCACTTCGCTTTCCATAACGCATTTTCAATGGTTTAAGTGAAAGCTTAAGAGCCTGAGGTTTTATGAGCAAACACCCGATAGTTTATTTTTTAGTTTTTATTTGTTTTATAACCACTTCTAAAGCGCAGCAAAAGCAGGACTCTGTTTTTGAAAATGCCACGCTGCAACAATGTGTACAATATGCATTGGCGCATCGCCCTGAAATAAATCAATCGTTACTTGATGAAAAAATAGTAAATGCAGAAGTTAAGACAAGGCTTGCAGACTGGTATCCGCAGTTGAGTTTGAATTATACCATTGAGCATTATTTTAAAACCCCGGTATCTGTTTCAAACGGAACAACCTTCTCAACCACTCCGAAAAATTTCTCAACGGCATACTTTACTTTAAATCAAAATATTTTTAATCCTGATGTTTTGCTTGCCAGCAAAACCGCAAGTGAAGTGCGCACACAGGCAAGTCAATTCACGGCAAATAGTAAGATTTATACAATTCTTGATGTGAGCAAAGCATTTTATAATGTATTGCTTTCTCAGCAACAAATAAATTTGGTTGACCAGGACATATCAAGATTAGACCGCACGATTAAAGATTCTTATAATCAATATAAAGCAGGCGTTGTAGATAAAACGGATTATAAACGGGCACAAATTTCTTTAAACAATGCGGTTGCAGAAAAAAAACAATACACAGAAGCAGTAATTGCAAAATTCTCAGTACTGAAATTATTGATGGGCTATCCGCAGGATTCTTCTTTTGATTTAGTTTACGATAGTTTGCAGTTGCAAAGCGAAATTTATATTGATACCTTGCAACAGGTAAATTATAATAACCGGATTGAATTTAAAATTCTTCAAACGCAGCAAAGCCTTTATGAAGCAAATTTGAAATATTATAAATGGAGTTTTATTCCAAACATATCTGCTTATGGCGATTATAATCTTACCTATGGCAACAATAAATTTTCGAAATTATACAGCAATAACTTTCCATCATCCGGTGTTGGATTAACGCTTGGCTTTCCGATTTTTCAGGGTGGAAAACGCAACTGGCAAATAAGAACGGCTAACCTTGAACTCGACAGGCTTCAGTATAATTTTGTTTCGTTACGGGATTCTATTCAATCAGAATATACTAATGCTTTAGCCAATTATAAATCTTACCTGAATGATTATTATATACAGCATGATAATCTTGATTTGGCAACTGATGTATACAACACAATTTATCTTCAATACAAAGCTGGTGTAAAAACTTATTTGGATGTAATAGTTGCGGAAAGTGATTTGCGTACAACGCAGGTGAATTATTTAAATGCTTTGTATGAAGTTTTAAGCAGCAAGCTCGACGTGGAAAAAGCATTAGGAACATTAACTTATTAACGTATGAAAGGTTTATTACAAACAGCTTTACTTTTTGTTTTATTAATAGCAACTTCTTGTGGCAGCAAGACCAATATGCAACAAGGGCCGCCGCCAGCCGTTAGCGTAAATACTGATACTGTTGAGGAAGCAAGTACGGTTTATTATGATAATTATCCTGCAACAGTAACTGCTTTAATACAGGTTGATATAAAACCACAGGTTTCAGGAAATATTACAGGAGTTTATTTTCATGATGGAGATCATGTGCGCAAAGGCGAAAAATTATATTCGATAGATCCGCAGCAATATTCGGGTGCTTACCAGCAATCAATAGCAAATGTTGATGTGGCAAAAGCAAATCTTGTAAAGGCACAAAAGAACGCTGACCGTTATCTTGAACTTCAAAAGAATGATGCCATTGCCACGCAAACAGTTGACAATGCATTAGCGGATCTTGACGCTGCGAAACAGCAAGTGATTGCCGCGCAGGCAAACGTTCAGTCGGTTGCTACCAATTTAAAATACACAACCATTTATTCACCTATTGATGGAACGATTGGTATTTCTGATGTTAAGGTTGGAACATCTGTTTATCCGCAAACATTATTAAATACGGTTTCAACAGATGATCCAATTGCTGCAGACATTGCTGTTGACCAGGCATTGATTCCAAAGTTTACAGAGTTATTAAACAATAAAGCATCAGCAACGGATTCTACTTTTACAATCACGTTACCTGATGGAAGCGTTTATCAATATTCAGGTCATATAAGTTTTCTTGATCGTGCAGTTGATCCAACAACTGGTACAATACGCGCAAGAATAGTTTTTCCTAATCCTGAAAAAATGCTCAAGGCGGGTATAACCGCGAGTGTGCGTGTAAAAAATCAAAGTGCGCCAAATACTATTGTCATTCCTTATAAATGTGTGATTGAGCAATTGGGAGAATTCTTTGTGTACAAAGTGCAGGATACAATTGCATTGCAAACAAGAGTTGCATTGGGCAATAAAATAAATGGAATGGTGATAGTAAAAGATGGATTAAAAGCAGGAGATATAATTGTTTCAGACGGTGTTCAAAAATTAAGAGACAGCAGTGCTATTAATACCGGAAAACCAAAGGCGCTGCCGCAATCTTCTTCCACATCAAAATAACAATTATAGCATTTGTTTATCAATTGCAAAGATGATGAAAGGCTTAATGATGATTGCATTAAGCTAAAACAAAAATTATGAGCAAAACCTCATCGAATATATTTCTCAGAAGACCTGTAACCGCTATTGTGATTTCAATAGTAATTGTAATGGTTGGAACGCTGGCTATTGTAAATATGCCGATAAGCCAGTATCCGAATATCACGCCGCCAACAGTGCAGATCACCAGTAATTTTACCGGTGCAGACGCGCAAACAGTTGAGCAGACAACTACAACACCGATTGAAACCCAGGTGAATGGTGTGCCGGGCATTCAATATATTCAAAGTAATAGCGCTAATAATGGACAATCAAGTATCACCGCCACACTTAATATCGATGCAGACCCCAACATTGTAGCGCTGGATATTCAAAATCGTGTTGGCATTGCCTTGCCAACATTACCAAGCCAGGTTCAAAGATTAGGTGTAACAACATTAAAACGTAATCCAAGCATTTTAATGTTGGTTGCTCTTTATTCTCCAAAAGGCTCGCATAGTATTCCGTTCATGGATAATTATGCAAGCATTTATGTTCGCGATCAATTGTTGCGTGTTCCGGGTGTTGGTGATGTAATAAGCCGTGCTGATAATTTTAGTATGCGTATCTGGCTTCAGCCTGATAAGCTTGCACAGTTAGGTTTAACGTATGCCGATGTTCAAAGTGCTATCAACGAGCAAAACTTACAGATAGCTGCTGGTTCTGTTGGAGCGCCTCCGCAAAATTCTTCTACCCCATTTGAGTTTACTGTTTTCACCAATAGCCGCCTTTCAACACAAAAAGATTTTGAAAACATTGTTGTTCGTTCAAACCCGCAAGAAAATTCTATTGTTTATTTGAAGGATGTAGCACGTGTACAATTGGGTAAAGTAAGTTATACTGCTAATTCTTTTGTTGATGGGAAAAGATCGTCTTATTTATTGATTTACCAGGCACCAAACAGCAATGCCTTACAAACTGCAGATGGTGTTTACAAAGCTATGGAAAATATGAAAAAATATTTTCCTGCTGATGTTGAATATGTTGTTCCTTTCGAGTCTGTAACTGTTGTAAAAGTTTCTATCAGTGATGTTGTGCATACTTTATTGATCGCATTATTGCTTGTAACAATTGTTGTATATCTTTTTCTGCAGAACTGGCGCTCTACTTTAATTCCGGTGCTTGCAATTCCTGTTTCTATTATTGGCACATTCATATTTTTTATACCGCTTGGATTTACTGTTAATACACTTACCATGTTTGGTTTTGTACTGGCAATTGGCATTGTGGTGGATGATGCGATTGTTGTGGTGGAAGCAGTTCAGCATTATATTGATACCGAAGGTTTATCTGCAAAAGAAGCAACTGCAAAAGCTTTAAAAGATATTACCGGACCTGTAATTGCGATAGCATTAATATTAGCAGCTGTATTTGTACCTGTTGGCTTTATTCCCGGAATTGTAGGAAGATTATACCAACAGTTTGCCATTACAATTGCTATTTCAGTTTTGTTGTCAGCCTTCATTGCATTATCCCTTACGCCGGCATTGTGTTCTTTATTACTAAAGCCACAACATCTTGGCAAAAAATCTACAGGTTTAAATAAGTTCTTCTTCAAGTTCAATACAGGTTTTGAAAGATTGACAAAAGGTTATACTTACAGTGTTAAATACTGGATCAGAAAAGCACCATTAGTAATAGTATTATTAATATGCATTTTTGTGGCAGATGGATTATTGTTTTCAAATAAGCCAACTGGTTTTATTCCCATAGAAGATGAAGGCCGCCTGATAATGACTTTTGAGATTCCTGAATCTGGCTCTACAACAAGAAGCTTAACTGTTATTGACAGCATGATGCACGAAGCAATGACCGTACCCGGTGTGTTACATGTTGCAGCCTTGGGCGGTTTAAATTTTTTAAGTGGTGGTATTAAATCAAGCAGCGGTAGCATGTTTATGCAATTAAAACCATGGGACCAGCGTACAAAACCTTCTGAAAGAATTGATGGCATAGTTGCCGAGTTAAATAAAAGGTTTGCATCTATAAAACAGGCAAGAATCATCGTGGTAAAACCACCTGCAATTCCCGGTTTAGGTAATGCCGGCGGATTTAGTATTCAAATTGAACAAAGGCAATCGAACGACAGCATTAAAGATTTTTCTAAGGTTGTAAACAACTTTGTTGCAGAATTAAAAAAACAGCCCGAAATTGATAATAGCCCACAAGGTGCATTTACCTTCTTCAATGCAAATACACCCGGTTATGTAGTTAATGTTGATCGTGATAAAGCGAAAAAGCTTGGACTTAGTTTGTTGGACGTTTATAACACCATGCAAATGTACATGGGCAGTACATACATTAACCAGTTAACCATTTACGGACGAAATTTTTACGTGGTAGCACAGGCAGATACTAATTTTAGAAATGATATTTCGCAGATCGGAAATTATTATGTAAAAAACGCTTCAGGCAACATGGTGCCTCTGAGCTCGGTTGTAAGTTATAAGATAACAGAAACAGCACCTTTAATACCGCATTTTAATATTTATCGAAGTGCTGAGGTTGATGGAAGTGCTAAACAAGGTTACAGCAGCGGCCAGGCATTAGAGGCATTAAAACGTGTGGCAGACAAATTACCTGAAGGATATGGATATGAATTTTCAGGCCTGAGTTTACAAGAGATTAAATCCGGTTCAAGTGCTGTTTACATATTTGCATTATCCATCGTGTTTGTATTTCTTTTTTTAGCAGCATTGTATGAAAGCTGGGCTGTTCCTTTTTCAGTTTTATTAGCTGTACCAATCGGTGTATTGGGAGCTATTCTTGCTCTTTCATTTAGTTCAGCACTTACAAATAATGTATATGCACAAATCGGATTGATAACCTTAATTGGCTTATCAGCGAAAAATGCAATTCTCATTGTTGAATATGCAAAAGACAGAGTTGACCGTGGCATTCCAATAATTGAATCAACATTACAGGCAGTAAGCCTTCGCCTTCGTCCTATTTTAATGACATCAATTGCGTTTTTGTTAGGAGTTTTACCATTGGCACTTGCTTCGGGTGCGGCTAAGATTGCAAGAAACACTATTGGATGGACAGTTTTTGGAGGAATGCTTGCAGCAACATCACTCGCAATTTTTATTGTTCCGGTTCTGTTTGTTGTGATAACAAAAGTTTCTTATGGTAAAACTAAATTAGCAGAATTAAAAGCAGAGGCCGATAAACGCAATAATCCCGAGATTCCCGATAGTGAGTAGAGAACATTTAAACACTTAATTTTTACTTGTATTGGTTGTTTTATGTGCTTTCAAAAACACGTAATTCTTATAGCATTGCTCTATATAGTATCCCAATTCAATATCATTCATTAACTGCAGTTCATCATACGTTGGCCGGTAAAAATTCATAAATGTGATCAACTCCTGACCATCAAGATTTGTAAGCTTTTTTACGAGGAGCTTTGTGTAACGGTGATCGATATATTTATCCTGTTCATCTTGTATAAGCCTTTGCTGAAGAGCATATAGTTCCCGGTTCCTTCTAAATCTAAAAGTGTTTACTATTTCATCTAAATCTAACCCTGCGGTTACGCTGCCGGGTACATAATTCGACGCATTTTGAGAAGGAGAGAAACGTAAACCAGGTTTCCTGTAATTAAATGCCTTTGCATAAGTTTGACGGTTTTCTATTGAATCTAATTTGTAATCTTTCGTTTTAACACGAACCTCCGGTAACCAACGTGCATCAACATACAAAGCAATATCAAAACTTTGCGGATGAGTAATCGTATCCACCGGATACTTCACGGTTTGTTTGTTGAGATAACTAAACCAGATAGAATCATTTCTTTTTACTTCAATGCTATACCTGCCCAGAGAGTCGCTTATTGTATGTTGCCCTGAAGTTGTTTGAATTGTAACTGCGTTTAAAGGACCTTTACTAAAATAATCAGAAACGGTACCACTAACCGACTGACTTTGCGCAGTACGCGTTAAAGAGAAAATTAATAAAAAAAAAATCAGTGGTTTCAAATAATCACATTGAAATGTAATATTACAATTTGAAAAAAAATTATAGCGAAATCAAACGTTAAAGATGGCTGATTACCTTCCCATATAAACCATTAAGATCTGCACATCGCTTGGATTTACACCTGAAATACGGCTCGCCTGGCCCAATGTTCTGGGTTTTATCTTCTTGAACTTTTGCAATGCTTCAGCGCTTAATGCAGAGATACGATCATAATTAAACGTTTCAGGTATCAATGCATTTTCCATAGATGACATTCGCACAGCTAATTCCTGCTCTTTTTCAATGTAGCGTTCATATTTGATCTGTATTTCAGCTTGCTGCAGAATATCTTTGGAATAGGATTGAAGTTCGCTTTCTAACACAGGTATTTCATTAATCATATCACTTAAGTTCACATCTGGTCTGAGCAAAACTTTTACAGCTTTTTGTTTTTCAGTTATGGGTGAAGAGTTTATTTTTTTCAAATATTCGTTTACCTCATCAGGCTGAAGCGGTATATCCTGTAAAACTGTTTTGATTTTTCGCACACTTTCCTTTTTTAATTTCACCCTTTCTGTTCTTTCCTGGTCCGCAAGACCTAACCGAAAACTTTTTTCTGTAAGTCTGAGGTCTGCATTATCCTGTCTTAATAAAGTTCTGAATTCCGCTCTGCTGGTAAACATCCTATAAGGTTCATCTGTGCCTTTACTTATTAAATCATCAATCAAAACCCCGATATATGCTTCGTCGCGGTTTAAAATAAGTGGTTCGCTATCAATTACTTTTTGATGAGCGTTAATACCTGCAATCAATCCCTGGCATGCGGCTTCTTCATAACCTGTTGTGCCATTTATTTGGCCGGCAAAAAACAAATTATTAATTAATTTAGTTTCAAGTGAATGTTTTAATTGAGTGGGAGGGAAGTAATCATATTCAATAGCATAGCCAGGCCGAAACATTTTTGCATTTTCAAATCCGTCCATTTTACGAATTGCTTCGTATTGAATTTCCTCTGGTAAAGAAGTTGAAAATCCATTTACATAAACCTCGACAGTATCAAAACCTTCAGGTTCCACAAATATTTGATGCCTGTCACGTTCTGCGAATCTGTTGATTTTATCTTCAATACTTGGGCAATATCGCGGCCCTCTTCCACCAATTCGCCCGGTGAACATCGGGCTTTTATCAAATCCTGTTTTTAATGTGTCATGCACAAATATGTTGGTATAGGTTATATAACATGGCAACTGTTTTCCGGCTGAAATTTTATCAATATCCAAATAGGAAAAGCCGGTAATTTCTGCATCCCCATATTGAATCTCCATTGCATTATAATTTAAACTTCTGCCGTCTATCCTTGGAGGCGTCCCCGTTTTCAACCGATCACTTTCAAATCCTAAGTCAATTAATTGTTCGGTTATACCAATAGAATTTTTTTCACCAATTCTGCCTCCGACAAAATTTTTTTCACCAATATGAATCACACCGTTTAAAAAGGTACCACTGGTAATTACAACCGCTTTGGCATATATCTTATGCCCCAGCCCTGTAATAACCCCTTTTACAATTTCTTTATCGATAATCAACCCTTTTACAGTATCCTGATAAAAATCGAGGTTTTTTGTTCGTTCCAGCATGGATCGCCAGGTGGAGGCAAACAACATTCTATCACTTTGAGCCCGTGGGCTCCACATCGCAGGGCCCTTACTTTTATTTAACATCCGAAATTGGAGCATGCTTTTATCTGTGACAATCCCACTGTACCCTCCCAATGCATCAATTTCTCTTACTATTTGACCTTTTGCTATACCTCCCATTGCAGGATTGCAACTCATTTGGGCAATAGTTTGCATGTTCATAGTAATTAGCAATACTCTGCTTCCTAAGTTTGCGGCCGCAGCGGCGGCCTCGCAACCTGCATGACCGGCGCCTGCAATAATTATATCATATTCCGAAAACATTCCACAAAGATAAAAAGGCATTTTCACGTGGAACTAATTTTGGGCACAAGCAAAATCTTCGACAAGGAAGATATTACCATTTTTATAAGCATAGACACTTATACCTGTACTCGTGTAATTTGGATTAAGTAAAGCTTTTCTATGACCTAAGTCGGGAACATTTATATCTAAGTATAACATAACAAGCATGAAGATTGGAGTTGCATTTGAAGCACCATAGCTAATATTTTCACCTCCACAATTTTTAAAACCAAACTGTTTGAATCTATCAACAAAAGTTTCCCCATTCGTAGACGTGTGCGATGGGGAAGCATTATTAGTTGTTATATCTTTAGCCTGGTAAGCAGCCATTTGGCTAAGTACCGAATTTAGGTCCAGCAATGAGATTGAACCAGCATTTTTTAGATCTGCTTCCAGGCTTTTGTAATTTGAGCCTTTTAGTTGCGAATAGATATTTGCCAGCGGTGTTACAATGCTGTCAAAAAATTGAGATGGATATTTACGGCTATAATTAACCCAATAATAAAATTGTTGTTCTATAGCTGAAAGCTCATTTAAGCCTGGCTGATTTTTATTCCACTTTAATACAACTTCATTATTTGCCTCGTGTTTGGGGAGTGGAACATCCTTAAAGAGTATAATACTTTGACCGGAGGCATTCAATCCAAAATATAAAAAACAAAACTTAATAAGTTGCTTCACGTGAAACATTAAAATGATTTAAATAAAATTCTTCCTTTCTCCGCATTATTTGTTTGTCATTCCCCCTCTTATCATCATATCCACACAAATGCAAAGCGCCATGAATAATAACCCGCAAAAGCTCGGTTTCGTATTTGGTATCAAATATTTTCGCATTTTCTTTAACCCGTTCGAGGCTGATATAAATTTCGGCATTTACGGGTGAGCTTGATAAGGGAAAAGTGATGACATCGGTTAATGTATTATGCTTTAAAAACTTATTATTTATACCGACCAAGTATTCATCAGAGCAAAAAATATAATGGATTTTCTCTGCCAAAACTGCTTCTGCTTTAAACAATTCAATAATTAATTTTTTAATAGCAGATTTATTAATGAGTTTAGATTTTATATCAGCATTAAAAAAAGATATCTTATTCATTACTTACAAAAATCGTAAACTTAATGCCGAGATAGTTTTTAGCTTTGTGAAATATTTGTTGATGATGAGATTGTCAGATTTAGGAATAGGCCAGCAAGCAACTATTATTGATTTTACACGGAACGAGATTTCCATAAAATTACTGGAGATGGGTTTAGTGCCCGGTGAAATAATTTATATTGAGAAGTTTGCCCCTTTAGGTGATCCGATTTCAATTGCTGTTGCCGGTTACAGTTTGAGCCTTAGATTAAATGAAGCTGAAAATATTATGGTTGAAATTATTTAAGTTATTGAAAATCAATTTGTAATGCATACCGGCTTGTTATTCGGCTCTTTTAATCCAATACATACCGGCCATCTAATAATAGCTAACTACTTTATAAATCAGACTGTTGATAAAGTTCGCTTCGTTGTCTCACCTCAAAATCCTTTTAAAAATAAAGCTGATCTATTAAATGAATCTTCACGACTGGAACTTGTGGAATTAGCCACTGCAAATAATGATGTGCTCTCAGCCACAAATATTGAATTTAGCTTACCAAAACCTTCCTTTACTATAAATACATTAAACCTTCTCTCCAAAAAAGAACCTGGTGAAAACTTTTACATAATAATGGGTTCTGATAACTTTTCTCAACTTGCTTCGTGGAAATCATCTGATGAAATAATTAAGAATTATAAAATACTTGTTTATGAAAGACCTGGCTATTCATTACCCAAGAGTAATATTTCTCCGAATATACAATTGTTTAAAACCCCTCTTATCGAGATCTCTTCAACCTTGATAAGAAACATGATTTCTGAAAATAAAAGTATTCGCTATTTAGTGCCTGAAGAAGTTTATAAAGAGATAATGGTTAAAGGCTATTTTAAATGATAGTAATTCACAATAACGCCGATGATAAAACAAAATAATGGAACAAATTGCGGTCGAAGCCTGGTAAAGGAAAGTAATATAAACGTGCCGATAATAACTACAAGATTAGCAAACGGCAAAAGATTTCCATTAGTAACATCTACTGAAATATCTTTTAAGAGAAATACTGTTGAACCAATCATAATACCAACAACTGCAGCATTAATTCCTTCGAGAGACCGGTAAATAACAGCATATCTTTTTAAGTTATGCCATACAGGGAAAAAAAATAGTACCAACAGTAAACTAGGAAGAAATATTGCAATGGCCCCGATTATGCAACCGAGTATCTGCATCTGATAATTACTATTGCTAAATGCAGCGCCGCCAACAAAAGCGCCGATTGAAAAAACAGGCCCGGGGATGGCTCTTACAATGCCCGCACCGGTTAAAAAATCTTCCTTGTCAACTTTTAAGGCGCCAGGATTTTTTTGTTCCACTTTTCCGGTTTCCGGCCGTACTACATATTGTTGATACATCATAGGTATAAGAACATCGCCACCACCAAAAACAAGACTGCCAAAACGATAAAAGTTTTCGAATAAGTTGTAAGGTCCACGATCTTCCCAATTGTCTTTTCGGGCAGTTTCACTTATGAATGCGGCAATAAGAAATACTGTTAAGAATATAAGAATATTAGCCCATTTTATTTTCTTCGGCGGAATACCTTTTTGAGGAATACGCTTGCTGCTGAAGTTGGTAACAATTCCGGCGGCAACTATTATGCTTGGAAAAGTCCAGGGAGTTTTGAAAATGAAGAAAGCAAGTAAAGCAGAAACGAGCATTATCACAGTGGTAATTGTATTAGTAATTGCAATTTTGGACATTCTGAATGCAGTGAAAGCGATAAATCCAACAGACATGGGTTGTATAAATTTAAATATACCAGCAACCGTTTGCCTGTCGTTTACATAATTTAAGATAAACGAGAGTCCACCCATAAGTATGCTCGCCGGTGTTATCCAAATCAATAATGTAAGTACTGCTAATGGAATTCCGCCGCGCTTATAACCAATTAAAGTAAGTGTTTGTGTTGAAGATGCGCCGGGCAACATCTGGCAAAAAGCATTGTATTCAAGCAACTCCTGTTCTGTAATATCATGGCGGCGATGAACAAAGTTTTTTATCATCATTCCAAAATGACCTTGTGGCCCTCCAAAAGCAGTAACACTATGAACTAAAACAGCTTTCAGGAACGGAATATGTCGGCGCAGATTCAAGCTTTATATTATATTACTTCTTGTAAAGTTATTTTTAAGTTCTACCTTTTTCAATCATTCGTCTAAATTGACAGCCTCTCTTACATAAGAGCAAATTAGTGAAACAAAATAAATACATATATATTACTAAATCATTTTGTATAAAAAAAAGAACCCCGCTGAAATCAGCAAGGTTCTGTTTAGTCCCAACCTTAACCGAGTTTATAATGAAAACCTCTCTAGGAAAGCAGAGCCGGCTTCATTAATATTCAATGATGTTCTGATAGCTTTTATGCTTGCTTCAGTTTTTTTTAAAGTTGCTGAAGGTGAATCAGAGGATGGTTTATAATGATAATGTGTAGTGTCGGTTGTTGCCGGCTGTTGTGGGGTTTCTTCCTGATGTTGATCATCCAGGTTGTCATCGTTATTATCATCGTTTTTTATTTCATCAGGATGCGTTTTCTTAAGGCCATCTTCTGTCATTATATACTCTGTATTATTGCTCCAATCATATCCTTCATTATTGCTTCTCCAACCCCAATCGTCTACATTTCTATTGAAACCTAAATGGAAATTGTTGCCCCAACCAATTCCGTCATCAACAAATATTCTTTTACCAACAGGTACATAAATAGTAATGTATACTGATTGATTGCGGAACTTATCTGTTTTTGTTATTGGTATTCCTCTATCTAACAATAGAAAAGAATCTTTTTGATTTATATTGAAATTGATATTTTCAGCCGCATGCTCCGCCTGGTCTTTCGAAGATCCATAGGCCAGTTTCAACAATGTAATTTTAAAACTATCATTATCTGATTTCAAAACTCTCAAATTGATATTCGGGAAGAAAATAGTGTCTTCAATAGATGCAAACGGTTCTAAATTGAAAAAACTGCTATTGAAATAATATCGGTCACTGTTTACATATTTAACCTGTAGTTTGTTTAGGCTTGAATTATTTATTTGTATGGAATTTTCAACCGGTGAATTATGATATGACACATCATTTACTATTGAAGCAAGTAATCCGATGAAGCAGAACCATCCTAATATCCACATTCCGATAAAACTAAAACGCATTGCGGTACTATTCCTTTTTATCCTGGCAATCTTTCTTATTATCCACGTAATAATACCAATTACAGGAACCCAGATGAAAAATATATATGTTCCCCAGGCCAGAACGCTTTGCCAGCCATTATCCGTAAAATAAGGCTTATAAGGTAATAGGCCGGTTGCCACAACTCCGACAGAAAATAGTACTCCAACAATTGTGAGTAGTACAACCGCAGCGATAAAGTAGCCGAATATTTTAAAGATCATTGCGATAACATCACCGAAAGAAGTTCCTGTTTTTCGCACAACCTGCGATGCTTCTGCACCAAATTGCTTACCTTTTCGGCCTATATCAGTACCAATTTTTGAGGCACGGTCACCTACGTCTTTTCCAAAATCTTTTGCTCTTTCACCAAAACCTTCCATATCTTTTTGAATAGTATTTTTAATACTGTTCAGATTTACTTTTTCGCCTTTCATTTCAAGCCTGTCTGCAGTTGTTACTGCTTCGGGAATGATCAACCAAAGAATTATATAAAGAATTGTAGCGCCCGGACTGAAAGAAAGATTTAAGAAGTTTGGAAAATTGAAAACACCCCAGCTATGCCAGCTTGTTACAAACGATAGAAACGGAATAAGAAATAAAACTCTTGGTATCCAAACATTCACTCCAAAGTAGGAGGCAAGGCCGCCACAAACACCGCCGATCAATTTGTTCTCAGGATCACGAAACAACCTTTTACGAATTGAACCAATAGCAGTAGAAGCTGTGCTTGGAATAGCTACCCATAAAATAAGATAAGCAATAATACCAAAACCAAAAGCAAGGGTAAACAATACAAATAATACACGCACAACCAAAATATCAACTCCAAAATGATTGGCCAAACCGGCACATACGCCACCCAATAATTTATTATTCTCATCGCGATATAGCCGTTCAGTTCTTGTATAAGCTGAATTTGTATATGATTGCTCCGAAGATGCATTAGTTTGGTTAGCCTGCGATTTGCCTCCTAATTGTCCCTGCAGGTTTGATTCTTCAGCTTCAAAATCTTCAGGTCGGCCCATGCTGTTAATAATGGTTTGTACATCTTCATCCGTAATACAAGCACTGCCTTTTTTTAATTGCTCGCCAAACAACTCTCCCACACGACTCTCAATGTCATTTATAATTTCGTCTTTTCCCTCTTCATTTGCAAAGAACTGGCTCAGGCTTTCAATATATCGCTTTAAAATTTCATAGGCGCTTTCCTCAAT
>JAFBAF010000213.1 GCA_019247895.1 Parafilimonas sp.
ACTGTAAAATAACAAGCACTTTACGCGGAGTTACCAATGCGCTTGCCGCTTTAAATGTTCCTTTTAAAACTTTTACAGGCTTGTATGATGAAAGATAAAATGCAGGATAACTGCCGGCAAGTATGCCGGTAAAAATAATAAATGCAAACGCAAATAACCAATAATTCAGATTATTGAAATCAACAAAAAGTTTTTTACCAACAAGATCATTAAAGCCGGGCAGGCTAATTTCAACGATGCCTAATGCAAGAATAAATGCAAGAAATGCAAGTAGAATACTTTCGCCGATAAATTGCATTATCAGCGATCTTTTTTGCGCACCAACAACTTTGCGAATGCCAACTTCTTTTGCACGTTTTTCGCTGCGGGCAGTACTTAAATTCATAAAGTTGATACAGGCAATCAATAAAATAAAAGCAGCTATGATTGCAAACAATTTTACTGTTTCTATTCTGCCACCGATATATTGACCATTCTCTGACTTTGAATACAACCATTGATCGGCAAGCTTCTGTGTAAATACTTGTGTTGTTGACGGATCTTCCGAATTTTTTGTATGGTTAATAGTGATGTTCCTGATCTTTGTATCGAAAGATTTTTGCGAAACATTTTTTTTCAGTAACACATAGGTCTGCACTGAATTATTACCCCATGAACTGTCATCAAAGTGTATTTTCTTCATGTAGCTCCAGGGTAATAAAAATTCAAAATCAAACTTTGTATTATTTGGTAATTTTTTTACAACACCGCTAACTGTAAAATTATCAGTGCTATCAATTCTTATAATTTTCCCCATTGCATTTTCATTACCAAACAATTTTTCCGAAAGTTCTTCTGTAATAACAATATTATTTATGCTGTTTAATGCAGTTGAAGCGTTGCCAGAAATTAAAGGAAAACTAAACATGTTTAAAAAACCCGTATCAGTAAAATAACCTTGAGCATTCAAATGCTTATCGCCTACTGTGAAAAGAAACGTTGCGTTATTTGTTCTTACAGCATCTTCCACATCGGGGTATTCCTGCTTTACAGTTGGACCCAGAATTTTTGGCGTCCAGTTCCATGCCCAAACATCACCGTTGAATTTATCGCGATTGTTAAGTGTATAAATCCGGTCTGCGTTTTTATGAAAACGGTCATGGCTCATTTCATTTTGAATCCATAATAAAATAAGCATAGCGCTTGCCATACCAACTGCAAGGCCTGCAATATTGATAAAAGAAAATGCTTTGTTACGAAGCAAATTGCGAAACGCTATTTTAAAATAATTGCGAAGCATGGCCAAACCGGCATTTATAAGATTAAATGATTAATGGATTTATTGTTGTTGGTTTAATACTGCAATAAGAAATTTAACTGTTTTGTATAATTTATCTTGCAAATCCAATCATCTACCCAAATCCAGGCTCAGATGAGAATATTTTCTGTAACCGTTTGTCCGTCTAACATACGAATGATGCGATGACTATAACGTGCATCATGCTCACTGTGTGTAACCATTACTATAGTTGTACCTTGTTCATTCAATTCTGTAAGCAATTGCATTACTTCATTACCATTGTTTGAATCGAGATTACCTGTAGGCTCATCTGCTAATATTAATTTAGGATGATTAACAACTGCTCTTGCCACGGCAACACGCTGCTGCTGGCCGCCCGATAATTGTTGCGGATAGTGATTACGGCGATGCATAATCTGCACTTTATCCAGAACAGCTTCAACACGTTTTTTTCTGTCGGCAGATTTTACGCCGGTATAGATTAAAGGCAATTCAACGTTTTCAAAAACAGTTAGTTCATCAATCAAATTAAAGCTTTGAAATACGAAGCCAATGTTGTTCTTGCGCAAATCGGCGCGTTTGCGTTCATTGAAATGAGCTACTTCAATGCCGTTAAAAACAAAGCTGCCGTTATCAGGATCATCAAGCATCCCTAAAATATTAAGCAGTGTTGATTTACCGCATCCTGAAGGGCCCATTACAGCAATAAATTCACCTTCTTTAACTTCAAAAGATAATTTATTGAGCGCAACAGTTTCCACTTCTTCTGTGCGGTAAACTTTTTCGAGATCTGTAATCTTTATCATTGTTTGGTTGTTTTAAATATTTATTTAGATAATTATTTGCCTTTTAATACCAATTCCTGCATATCATTTCCATAGTTCTCATAACTTGATGTAACCACTTTATCGCCTGCATTTAAACCGCTTAATACTTCATAATAATCTGTGTTTTGATTACCTAATTGAATATCTACCTTATACGCTTTACTGCCGTCAGGTGTTACTTTATAAATCCAGTTTCCACCGGTTTGCTGAAAAAAACCACCTTTTGGTAAAAGCAATGCTGTGCGTTCATCACTTAATGCTAATAAAATCTGTAACGTTTGCCCGCGGCGAATTCCACGAGGAACTTTGCCAACAAACTCCATATCAACCTGGAAGCGGCCATTAGCTACCTGTGTATATACTTTCTTGATCTCAAGTACATAATCGCTGTCTGCGAAATTGAACGTACCACGCAGGCCTGTATAAATTCTCGAAAGATAATGCTCATCAACATCTACACGTACTTTAAATCCACCCATTACATCGATCTGGCCTAAGCGTTCACCCTTATTTTTACTTTGGCCAACTTCAGCATCTAAAGAAGTGAGCTGGCCATCAACCGGTGCACGCACAATCAAATCGCCAACTTTCTGGCGCATTACAGCCAAAGCATTTTGAGAACCCTGGTAAGATTGCTGCGCCTGTGCTAATTGTTGTTTATTAGTAAGTGAATCCTGCCCAAGTATTTGTTGCGTAAGTTTTTCTTTCTGCTTATAATAGTTATAATCATTCACCGCCTTCTGATATTCCTGTGAACCGATGGCTTTCTTTTCATACAGATCTTTGTCCAGGTTATAAATGCGTTCTGCTTCTTTCAACTGGCTTTGCACATCCGTCATTTGGTTTAAATTCTGAACGGTATTTTGTTGGGCAGCGTTTCTTGATATCTGCATTTGCGTTAAAAGATTATATACATTGGTTTCCTGGTTTACCAAATCCAATTCAAGATCTGTGTTTGACAAGCGAAGAATAGGTTGATCTTTTTTCATCATGGTTCCATCATCCACATATTTTTCTTCAACGCGGCCACCTTCAATGGCATCGAGATAAATTGTTGTTAACGGCAGCACTATACCATTCACCGGAATATTTTCCTGGAACTTTCCTTTTGTTACTTCACTTATAGTAATGCGGTCCGTTTCAACATTCAGTTTATTACCACCTTTTGTAAAGTAGTAGCTTGCTCCAATCAGTAAAACAATTCCTGCAATAACTGAAATCGTAACTATCTTTTTTGTTGTCCATTTTTTCTTTTGTATAACTCTGTCCACTTTATTTTGTTTTTACATTAATTTAACCGTTACGGAATTTATTATATCTGCATTAATCTTTTTTGAACTGCTGCAGGGCTCTTGTTTTTTTGCCGGTGTTTTAGCAGTTGCCGCATGTAAAAAAAAGATGGCTGATATTAAAATCACGTTCATCAGCAATAGCAGTTTAAGGGTAAACCAGTTTTCTTTTTTCGTTTGCATACAAAATTTGTTGTGCCAATAGCAAAGAAAGCAAAGTGCCATTTTATAATTTACTTGAAATACAATAGTTTATACTCGTATCACTAATGCACGTTGTTCGCTTGTGTAACAAAAAGTGTTCGCTTTTGATACACGAATATTCTCGTTAATATCGTTCACTAATTAAAAACCAATATTTTAGCGTTTGGTATAAAGTTGAAGAAGATGTAACAGTAAGATGTAAGAGAAAGGAATTAAATAAATTATTTTAATAGCAAAAACAGCTTATTTTCTTTCCCTTCTCACATTTAAATCGCACAATTCCAATTACTAAAACAGCACAAGAAAAATGAGTTTAAAGAATACGTCTGTACTTGTAATCGATGATGATCCGGATGTTTTAATTGCAGT
>JAFBAF010000217.1 GCA_019247895.1 Parafilimonas sp.
GACACAAATGCTTTCTGTTTTTTTAATGGCTTCGCCCGATGGTCAGCCAAATTCAAGTTTTTCTTTGATAATGATGGGCGCGATTATATTGGTATTCTGGTTATTCATGATTCGTCCGCAGGCAAAAAAAGCTAAAGATCAAAAGAAATTTATAGAGAACCTGCAAAAGGGAGATAAAATCGTAACCATCGCAGGCATTCATGGAACTATAAATAGAGTTAATGAAGATAACACGCTGCAACTGGAAACAAATCCCGGCAGTTACATGAAGATTGAAAAATCTGCGATCAGCATGGAATGGACACAACAACTTGCAAAGTCAATGAGTGTTGAAGTTGAAAAGAAATAATAAACAATTTTGAAGATTGAAAATCCGAAATTCGAAAAGAACTTCGGATTTTTATTTTAATAAATGTATGCTTAAAATTGGTTTAACCGGCGGCATGGGAAGTGGTAAAACAACTATCTCCAAAATATTTGCTGTGTTGGGTATTCCGGTTTTTTATGCTGATGATATTGCGAAAGGAATTATGAACGAAAATGAAAATTTAAAGCGTCGGGTTATCGATCTATTTGGAACTGAAGCGTACACTGAAAATAGCTTAAACAGAAAATATATTGCAGGAATAGTTTTTAAAGATGCATTTAAGTTGGAACAACTGAATGCATTGGTTCATCCTGTAACAATTGCAGCCGCAGATGAATGGATAAATAAACAAACAAGTTCTTATATAATTAAAGAAGCCGCATTAATGTTTGAATCTGCGGCTGCTGCTAATTTAGATTATATAATTGGTGTGTATGCGCCGCAGCATTTGCGTTTGCAAAGAGTAATGCAGCGTGATAATGTAAGCCGTGAAGAAGTTTTATCAAGAATGAACAACCAGTTGGATGAAACAATAAAAATGAAATTGTGTGATTTTGTTATTGTGAATGATGAACAACAAGGAGTGTTGCCGCAGGTTTTATCATTGCATGAAAAATTGCTTCAGCTTTCAAACAATTAATCAATTTTTGAGAAGGGCACATCAGTAATTTTATATTCTTTCCAATCCTTATAATCAAAATGCCACCATTCATTTTTAAGAACTATAAAACCTTGAGCTTCCATTTTTGAGCGTAATAAATCTCTCATCTTTCTTTGTTCTTCTGTTCCGCCGGTGTAGTTTGAGTAAGAACGTTCTGTCATCTCATCGTAATTGCCTGTCATTTCTATTTCTTTTCCTGATTTTAAATCATATAAACTCAAATCAACTGCACAACCGCGATTGTGTCTTGAACCTTTTTCCGGATCAGCAACGAATTGTTTTTTATCATCAGGCGTAACCTTCCAAAATAAATTGGTTATGCTCCACGGCCGGTACCCATCAAACACAACCAAGCCATAACCCAACGGTTTTAATGCTGCATTTACTTTAACTAAAGCTTCTGCCGCCGGTCTTTGCAAAAAAGCTCTTGCCTGTTTATATACCGGCTGACCCGTAAAATTGTTGCTGGTTGCATAACGAATATCTAAATGAACAGATGTATCTAATTTTACTAATTCAACCAAATCTGTTTGCCTGAAATCACCTGTTTCCTGCGGCGGTTTTGCGCGGCAACTATATAATGCAATAATTGCAATAAAACTTATTTGAAGAATTTTCATTCAGCTAAATTATTTTTCCAGTCATCATAATTCATCTCGAATTTTATTTCACCTTTTCCATATGTACCAACTTGTTTCCAGCCAGCTTTACGATAAAATTTTTCTGCTCTTGTGTTTGGAGCTGTGCCTAACCAAACTGTTTCCTTTGTGTGATTAAAATACCAGGCAAGCATTATATCATGTAATTTTTTTCCAATACCTTTTTGTTCAAATTCAGGATGTACAAAAAGCGCCCAAATATTTTTCTCTTTTAGATCAGCAATAGCAAAGCCAATAATCGTATTATCAATTTCACAAACCCAACCCTTTCCCCGTTGCATTATATATTCCTCGCAATCTTTATCAGAAACTATTGAAGGATCACTTAAAACATTTTCCTTTACAAGATTTCTTACAACCTGCAATTGACCAACATCATTTATTGTTGCTTCGCGAAATGTCATTACTTTATACTTAGCTCATCTTAATTAACTTACAATTTAAGATCTCTTATCCAACAGGGCTTGAACTTTATTAATATATGCCTGAAGGCGATGTTTTGAATTTATAAAACTTGTAAGTTGTATTGATGCAAAAACGACTTTCGTCCGTAAGTCAATCAATTTTGTTCTTACTTCAACACTATCCAAATCCTCAAACGAAATATTATTTAAGGTTTCAAGTTGATTGGTTACTGCATTAATATACTCTTGCTTTGCAAGATGAAATTGTTCTGCACTTGTCATTATTTTCTTTAATATTAGATACGGAAAAATAAATAAATAAAAGTTATAAGCAATACACGGGCTATTGGATTACATACTGGTGGATGAGTTTAAAAAAAGGCCAGGCGCGGATGTTATTATTTTCAGAAAATCAGTATGAAGCAAGATTCTTACGTTAAAAAATAATTTGTTGAAGTAAATTCCTAAGTTTTAAACGCTGCTTTAAACAAAGATTTTTACAACACAAAGTCGCCTTGTAAAACCAATTGCCGTTTGTAGAGTTGTATGGTGTTTTCAAATCCGTAATAAATAGCATCGCAAATAAGTGCATGACCAATGCTTACTTCATCAATCCATGAAATATTTTTAACCAGATAATTTAGATTTTTTAAATCAAGATCATGGCCGGCGTTTAAACCAATATTCATTTCCCTTGCCGCAACGGCGGCAGCTAAGTAAGGTGCAATTGCGCCTTGTTTATCCGTTGAATAGTTAAGTGCAAAGACTTCAGTATATAATTCAACGCGGTCGGTGCCTGTTTCAGCAGCGGCTTCAATCATTTCTATAGCCGGGTCAACAAAAATTGATGTGCGGATGCGTGCTGCTTTAAACACTGCGATTATATCAGTTAAATAATTTTTATATTCAATTGTATTCCATCCATGATTGCTTGTAACCTGGCTTAACGCATCAGGTACCAATGTTACCTGCGTTGGCTTTGTTTCAAGCACCAGTTTTACAAACTTATCTTCCTGCGGATTACCTTCAATGTTAAATTCTGTAGTAATTACCTTTTTTATTTTTCGAACATCATCGTAACGGATATGCCTTTCATCAGGGCGAGGGTGAACCGTGATACCATCCGCACCAAATCTTTGCGCATCAATTGCAGCCTGAATAATATCCGGATTATTTCCGCCGCGGCTATTGCGCAGCGTTGCCAGTTTATTAACGTTAACGCTAAGTTTAGTCATGGTTAGGTAATTTGCATTTCAAGATTAAAAAGGTAAATAAACTACTCTTTAACGATGCTGCAATCGTTTCTGTTACATTCAATTAATATTTAAAATGTTTTTAACGAAAATTTACGTAGATCTGAAACTTCACAGATTTGAGCCGGGTTCTTAGCTATGGCATAAGTTTGCAGAATAAAGACGTTAAACTTATTTTTAGTTTTGCGTCAAACACACAACAAATTAAATACTTATGAAGTTACAGGCCTTGCTTTTCCCATTTTTATTTTTACCATTTATCAACGATTGCAATAATGCTGATGCCATAAAAGCCCAGGATGAAACCCCGCAGTCATCTTCTCAAATTAATACAATTACAGATACAACTAAAACACATTTTGGGGTAATGGTTGCAAAAACGCAGGGTACATTGGTGCCGCCTTCTCAACAGGCAAAAATAGCAAAGGCCTTAGGAGTTAATTACATTCGTGCAAGGATTGATCTAGATAGCTGGGGCGGATCAAATGATGCCTATGAGATTTATAAGAGTGCCGGTTTGAAAGTATTACTGAATGTGAATTCCGGCATCCCACGCAGCGCCGCCGGTGAACCTTCACCAATACCATTTCCAACAGACATGGATGCATACAGTAAAAAACTAAATTCAATCTTAGATAAATATAAACCTGAAGTTGTAGTTATTGAGAATGAAGAAGACAATCCAAATTATCATAGCGGTGATGCAGAGGATTATATTAATGAATTAAAAACAGGAATACAGGTGGCGCATTCTAAAGGATTAAAAGTGACCAATGGTGGCATTACTTACCACGAAGTTTGCGCTATTATCTACGATGATATGATGCAACATGGAAAACAACAGGAGGCCAAAGAATTTGCAAACAAGGTTTTTCCCCCGGCTATGCTGATGCGCCTAAGCAATCCTTCAAACCAGCAGATAAAACGACAACTTGAATTTGGAAGAAGAATTATTGCAGCCTATAAAACCTTGGATCTGGATTATGTAAATTTTCATTGGTATGAGCCGGTAAAAGCACGGGGCGCAAACGGTGTTGGTAAAACTGATACAGTTGTTGATACCAAAATATTTGAATTTGCTGCCAACTATATTAAAACAATGACTGGCAAGCCAATAATGTCAAATGAATTTGGTGTATTTAATACGTCACCCTCTTTAACAAGGGGGTTGTTACAGGCAGTATATAATGCCAACCTTCAATATGCAATTTTTTATAGTTCTGACGGGGGAGAAGGCAGAGCGGTTGCATTGCAAAATGTTGGCGGCGATTTAAGAGAAAACGGAAATGCTTTCAGAGAATTTGTTAAACAACACGAAGCGAAATAATCAGCTTTTATTTTTTGAATCGCTGTTCCTGTCTATAAATTCCGGCTGGTTATCAAATTGCTTATCCTGCGTTTGTTCGTAAGGAAAAACTGATTTATCACTATTTTGTTGATTAATGGAATAATCTTCACCTTCACGCACAGGATTATCATTTGACTGCTGATCAGTTCTTACTTTTTTATTTTCTTTTTCAGATGATGATTTTTCGTTTGGCTCATTCATAAAATTATTTTTCAGAAAGGTTATCAAAATTATCTTCTGTTACACGCTCTGTTTCGTTAAATGCGTTTGCTGAACCGTCAGACTCTATCTCATCCTCTTTTATATTATCTTTTTCAAACACTTCATTGCTGGTTTTAATTGACGGATCTTTTTGTTGCTGCTGCTGCGGGTTATTTATTTGTGATTTATTCATTATATAAATTTTAATAAATTCTGTGCCGTTATTTAATAATTTTTAAAACTTGTTGTGCAGTTTTCTTTCCGCTGGCCAGTGCAGCTTCAACAGTTCCGATTGGTACCTCCTGGTATAGTGCTTCACCTGAAAAAAATATAGTGTTTTCAACCGGTTTTTCTAAAACTTTTTTTGCATCAACACTTTTTATGGTATTAAAAGAATAACCGCCATTTATATCGGGTTCTTTCCACCAGTTTGAAACTTTAGATGCCTTTAATTTCGTTTTAATTAAATCTATATTAATTTGAAATGTATTTGCTAATGATTGCAATGCTAATCCTAAAATTTCTTCATTAGTATTATCTTTTAATGAAATTGCTTTTTCGCCTCCAACCCAGCCTATAAGTAAATTATTTTTTACAGGCAATTGCGTCCACCATGTCGAGATGTTTTCTTCTGTTATAATGAATGCTGCATCGTTTGTTTTTTTACTCCAAAAGCTTTCCTCAAATTCTAAAAAAATTTTAATCACGGTGCCAAATCCAATATTCTTTGCTGCATTTATATGCTCAGGAATGGCAGGCGCAAATTCGATATAATCTTCGCTCTTATTATTTTTTTGCAATACACTAACAGGAACTGTTACTACAAGTTTGTTGCCTTTAAAGAAACGGCTGCACATGGTAATTATATTTACTTCATTCTTTTGCCAGCTTATTTTTTTCGCACAGCAATTTGTGTTGATAATACATCCATTTTTTTTGCATTGTTTCTCCAGGTAATCTATTAAAAGTTTATAACCTCCGTCCACTCTATACTGATCTCCCCATTCTTCTTTCCACTCTCTGTATAAACTTTTTGTACTTGCAGTTGTTATGTCAGCCAAATCAAAACCGCCTGCAAAGTTTTTTACGGAAGAGCGTAGCGCTTTGTATTTATCATCATTAAAAAAAGTATCTAAGAAATTTTTTAAAGGCATATCAGCCTTTAAGTTTTTCATTTCGTCCATCGCCTCATCCCAATTATCATTTTCATCATCTTTTACAACTTTATTTTTTTCTTTTTTTAAATGAACCATTTTGCCGCTGATAGTGTGATAAGGAATTCCGGCCTCTTTTAATAAACAAAATGTTAGCGGCAAATTGCCATGAATAAATTCTGCTCCTGTTTCTAAATGCTGCGAAAATGCAGGATCGTACACTGTATGTATTCTTCCGCCCAACCGGTTTTTAGCTTCAAGAAGAATAATATTTTTATTGTGTTTTGATAGCTCATAAGCCGCCATTAAACCTGCAGCTCCGGCGCCGATAATAATAATTGAATCCATATTCTTACCTAAAGCAATTAAAGAATTTAAATTTGAGAGAATGTTTGGAAGTGGCATCTCGCCCGGCAAAAATTAAAGAAAGATATTACGAAACGCAAATTAATCCAGGTAAAACCTGTTGTATTCAAAAAATGAGTAACTCCAAAACAACAACGCAGAAATCTTGAGCTTTCTGCATTTGAAGCAAAAAATGAACAGGATGCAAGCAGCATTAATTATAGCTCAAACAATAATTGCTCTTCGTTGTCCTTTACCGGAATTTGCCGGATAAAATTGTCGTATCCTTCTTCATCATCGTGATTACTGTAAACGCCGTAAGCATCCAAACTGTATCCAATAAATCCATCATTTGCTTTAATAAGATAAAGGATCGACATATCAGACGGATCAGAAACACCTTCAAAACGATAAGTTTTTACAATAGTTAATTCATCCGGTTGATAAGTTTTATCTTTAAAAGTAAAGCCTTCTTTTGCCCACCTTAATTCATTATCATAACCTTTTACTGTTAATTTATTCAGTATCTGGCTAAGCGTATTCATTTCATCTTTTTGTGGCATAAAACGATTTTAATATTTAAAGTCAATTCTTGTACCAATGATTTTTAAACTATGAAATTTGCCCTGAAGCTGTGGAAAACAATCAAAAACTTAATTATAAAATAATTAGTGATCAAAATTTTTGAAACATTTAAATATAAAAATTATTTTAAGTACAACTTTTCTTGAATTTTGTGACACTAAAAATTTTAATATGAAAAAACTCTTATCGCTTGCCTTATTTTCAGGCATATTATTAATGAGTGTAAACGCACATGCGCAAAACGATTCAAAAAAGCCGGAAGATAAATCCAAGCGACCAAGCCCGCCGGCCATGGCTTCTGTAACCACATCAAAAGGTATTAAAATTGTAATTGATTACAGCCAGCCTTCTGTGAAAAACCGGGAAATTGGTAAAGATGTTGAGCCAATGAAAGGTAAAGTATGGAGAACCGGTGCTAATGAAGCAACTGTTTTTGAAGTAAATAAAGATGTAACAATAAATGGCAAAGCGTTAAAAGCTGGAAAGTATGGTTTGTTTACTATATGGAATGGTGATAAATGGACTGTAATTTTTAATAAAACATGGAATCAATGGGGCGCATTTAACTATAAAGATGCAGATGATGTTTTACGTGTTGATGTACCAAATATGGCTCCGTCTTCGCCAAGTGAAAAGATGACTTTTACTGTTGATAAAGATGGGAAAGTTGCACTTGCCTGGGGCAATGTTGGGTTTAATTTTATGGTAATGTAGTTAATATAAATTGAAAAAGTACAATGGGGAAATTTTGAAATTGGATTTCAGAATTTCCCAATTTTTTTTGTAAGGTTTTGCAATTCCGAATTTACAAACTATCAATAATCTGAATACGAAGCTGCATGCATTAAAATAATATCTGCTTTTGAAACATTGTTTTTGTATTCATCTATCGCAAACATCTTTTTTGTATCAGCATCATCTCCAAAAGATTTCCAATGCACATCATGTTCAGCCATATTTTCAAAAGAAGTTAAGTACATTAAATTAGGCATGTGGCTGCCAATAATAACGTCACCATAAAATACTGCATTAAAACTTAGTTTGGTAAAAATGTCAATCTCACCTGAGTTAAACATCTTCACCTTGTTGATGTGATAACTTTCGGTTGGGCTTTCATAACTGCGCAATTCATATACATGGTCTTTTTTATCGCCATTTAGTTTAGGTAAGTTCATTGTTGGTGAAGTTTCAAACGCCGTTAGTATTATTTTTTCCATTCTTGTATATGGCGGAGTTTGATACGAAGCATTGAGGTATTGTTTTCCGGCCTCTAAATAAACCTGGTCTTTATCTAAACCTTTTTGCAAAGCGGCAATTTCATCTAAAGATTTATACGGAACAATTAGGTAAATAATTTTATCTGCAGAAGTATCGTTTGCAATTGGTTTAAAAACGCCGATACTTTTTTTGTCTTTCCTGTGCAAAGCGGGCAACAGCGCAGTTTGCAAATAAGTATCTAATGTAATTTCCTGTTGAGCCTCTTTAAAATGATATGCAGTTATTTCATAAATATCATTAGCAAAATTTTTTGTCGGAGTTAAAAAGAAAAAAGAGCAAATGATCAGGGCAACGTTTTGTTTCATAAATAAAAGATTTTATGCGGTAAAGTTAACATCGCTTAACAATAATCTTTATTCGATTGATTATTTTTGCAACTTAAATTTTTTGAATGAACATAGTAAAGGTTGCAGGAATTCAGATGAGTTGTTCAGCAGATAAGGAAGCGAATGTTAATAAAACAATTGAGCGCATAAAGGAAGCAGCTTCAAAAGGAGCGCAAATTGTTTGTACGCAGGAATTGTTTACATCATTGTATTTCTGCGATGAAGAGAATTACGACAATTTCAAATTGGCAGAATCAATTCCCGGGGAAACAACAGAAAGATTGTGCAGCCTCGCTGCAGAGTTGAATGTTGTTATCATTGCATCCTTATTTGAAAAAAGAACGCAGGGAATTTATCATAATACAACAGCAGTTATTGATGCAGATGGAACTTATCTCGGCAAGTATCGCAAAATGCATATTCCTGATGATCCTGCTTACTATGAAAAATTTTATTTTACTCCCGGTGATCTTGGTTATAAAGTTTGGAAAACAAAATACGCAACTATTGGTGTGTTGATTTGTTGGGATCAATGGTATCCTGAAGCTGCGAGAATTACATCTTTAATGGGTGCAGAAATTTTATTTTATCCAACAGCAATTGGTTGGGCAACAGACCAGGATTCAGCAACAAACGATGAACAATACAATGCATGGCAAACAATTCAGCGCAGCCATGCAGTAGCAAATGGTGTGCATGTTGTAAGTGTGAATAGAGTAGGATTGGAGCAAGATGGAAGAATGAAATTCTGGGGCGGATCATTTGTTTCAAATCCGTTTGGCAATTTAATTTATAAAGCTTCGCATAATGAAGAAGAAGTTTTTGTTGCAGATATTGATACACAAAAAACAGACAAATACAGAACGCACTGGCCTTTTATGCGTGACAGAAGAATTGATTCTTACCAGCAAATAACAAAAAGATTTATTGATGAAGAATAGTCCGAAAGTCAGTAAAGTCCGCAAGTCGGAAGGAACGAATCAAACTATATTATTATGGCTTTTAAGTTCGAGAAATTAATTGTTTGGCAAAAATCACTTGATCTTTCTGCATTAGTAAACGAGGTTGCAGCAAAGTTTCCAAAAGAAGAATTGTATGTGTTGGCGTCTCAAATAAAAAGAGCTGCGGATTCGGTATCATTAAATATTGCTGAAGGCTCAACAGGTCAAAGCACCCCTGAGTTCAAAAGATTTCTTGGTATTGCTTTGCGTTCTGATGTCGAAGTAGTGGTTGTATTTTTTTGGCAAAAAGAAGAAATATAATTAGTGAAGAAGACTTTGAAAAAATTTATAAAGCATGTGAAGAAATATTAGTAATGATTAATGCACTAAAAAAATCGCTCGATAATGCCAACTGAAACTCTTCCTGGCTTCCGGTCTTCCGGACTTTCGGACTCTTCAACTCCCAATCAACTCGGCTTTCACTTTCCCGCTGAATTTGCACCGCATGAAGCAACATGGTTAAGCTGGCCGCATAAAGAAGCATCGTGGCCAGGAAAAATTCATACGATATATAAACCATACACACAATTTATAAAAGCTGTTGCAGAAGGAGAGAAAGTTCGCATTAATGTGAATGATAAAGCAATGAAATCTTTTGCAGAACATACTTTGCAAAAAGAAAATGTAAACATGCAACAGGTTGAATTTTTTATTCATCCAACAAATGATGCATGGTGCAGAGATCATGGACCTGCGTTCGTTATAAACAAGGAAAAAAAACAAAAAGCAATTATTGACTGGAATTATAATGCGTGGGGGAATAAATATCCACCGTATGATTTGGATGATGTTATTCCGACATTAATTGCAAAGCATTTTGGTTTGCAAGTGTTCTATCCAAACATAATTATGGAAGGTGGTTCAGTTGAATTTAATGGAAAGGGAGCATTACTTACATCGACTGCGTGTTTATTAAATCCAAATAGAAATCCTCAACTCGATCAGGCGCAGATAGAAAATTATTTACGTGAATTTTATGGCGTTGAACAAATTCTTTGGGTTGATGAAGGCATTGTTGGTGATGATACAGATGGTCATATTGATGACACTGTTCGTTTTGTAAATGCAGACACTGTTATAACTGTTATTGAGGAAAATACAAACGATGAAAATTATGCATTGCTTCAGCATAATTTAAAACAATTAAAAACAATGCGTTTTTTAAATGGCAAACAATTAAACATTGTTGAACTGCCAATGCCTGATAAAATTATTTATGAAGATCAAAGGTTGCCTGCTTCTTATGCAAATTTTTATATC
>JAFBAF010000289.1 GCA_019247895.1 Parafilimonas sp.
TTATAAACCATTTTTGGTTGTTGGCAATCTTGTGTATGTTTCCGGTCATGGGCCTTTGTTGCCGGATAAAACTTTAATTCATGGCCGTGTTGGCGAAACCATGAATGAAGATGAAGGCAAACAAGCTGCGCAACAAGTTGGGCTTGCTATTCTTGCTACATTGAAACAAAACCTTGGTTCATTCAACAAAATAAAAAGAGTGATAAAAGTTTTAGGCATGGTTGCAGCAACTCCGGATTTTGAAAAACATCCATATGTAGTAAACGGTTGTAGTGAATTGTTTGCAAAGGTTTGGGGAAACGATAACGGTGTTGGTGTTCGCAGTGCAGTTGGCATGGGTTCTTTGCCGGGAAATATTCCTGTTGAAATTGAAGCCGTGTTTGAATTAGCGTGATGAGAAACGGTAACAATTCTTAAACTTCTTTATAAAAAGAAACATTTTCATAAATATCTGCTATCAGTATATTTTCATTGATAGCTTTTATTTCAACAGAACCATTTGCATCATTATATTCTTCCAGTTCCCAATGATTCTTTTCATTCAATCGGAATACTTCAATATGCAAGCTTTCTGAATCAATAAGAATATATTCTTTTAAAGTTTTTATATCACGATAGAGTTTAAACTTTTCACCGCGGTCATAATTTTTTGTTGACTTAGAAAGTACTTCAATAATTACAGTTGGATTTAAAGCGTTGTATTCGTCATTATTGCGTGTTATCACTTCACCGCAAATAACCGAGATATCAGGATAAGTAAATAATGTGTTTGACGGAATATGTATGCGCAAATCGTTACCATAGGGCTGGCACTTTTTACCCTTTAATTTATTCTTTAATTCACTGAACAAATTTCCCGTAATTTTTATGTGCGGCAACTTTGCGCCAGACATAGCAAACACTTCTCCTTTATAGTATTCATGCTTTTCCAGGGCAGCATTTTCCATTTCAAGATATTCTTCAATGGAAATCTTTTGTTTGCTGTAAGCAATTGCGGATTCTTTAACTTCCATCTAATAAAGTTACATCAAAAGGTCTTTTTTAAATGCAGGTGCTTTTCTAACTTTAGTTGCCTGCTCATAAGCATACGCAATTATTAACAACTGCGGCTCTGTGTAAGCTGTTGCAAAAAAAGAAATACCAATTGGCAGATCGTGCACAAAACCCATTGGCACTGTTATGTGCGGAAAACCCGAAATAGCTGCAGGTGTTGAAAAAGAAAAACCCGTATCATAATCGCCGTTCACTAAATCAATACAACAAGCCAAACCATTTGTTACACCACATAAAGCATCCAAATTATTTTGTTTCATCATGTCAGTAATAATTTGTCTTGACGATAATGTGGTTGCTAAAGCGTCTGTATATTCTTTGCTGTTTAAATCACCTTTATCATTTGCCTGTATTAATATTTCCTGTTTAAAATACGGCATGGCTTTGTCTTCATGCTGCTTATTGAACTCTATAACATCAGCAAGTGTTTTCATACTGCTGTTAGCTGAGGCAAGGTATTTATTCACGCCATCCTTAAATTCATACAATAAAACAGTGAACTCCGCATCACCCACATTTTTTATATCATGAATGTTTTTTAAAAGATCAACTTCAATTATCTCTGCGCCATTATCTTTCATCTTTTGAATAGCTGCATTATATAAAGCAACAATACCTTCATGGCCTTTTAAATGAGATTTTTCAATGCCGATACGTTTGCCGTTTAAGCCATCTGCATTTAAAAACTGTGTATAATCTTTTTGAAATTTACCGCTGCTTTCATTTGTAACTGCATCGTCTGCATCCACGCCTGTACACGCCCCTAATAATATTGCAGCATCTTTAACTGTGCGTGCCATTGGGCCTGCAGTGTCCTGCGTTGCAGATATAGGAATAATACGGCTTCGGCTCCACAAACCAACAGTTGGTTTTATGCCAACCAAACCATTTACAGCCGAGGGTGAAACAATAGAACCATCTGTTTCGGTTCCGATACTTATTGCACATAAATTAGCCGCGGTTGCAGCACCGGAACCGGCACTTGAACCTGATGGATTTCTGTCAAGTATGTAAGGACATTTAGTTTGCCCTCCCCTGCTGCTCCATCCGCTTGTTGAACGTATGGAACGAAAATTAGCCCATTCGCTTAAATTAGTTTTTCCTAACAATACAGCACCTGCATTTCTTAATTGCTGAATAATAAAAGCATCTTGCTTCATGATGTTGCCGGCTAATGCTGATGCACCTGCTGTCGTCATCATTTTATCAGCAGTACTAATATTATCTTTTATTAAAACGGGAATTCCGTGCAAGGCGCTGCGCACTTTGCCTTGTTTTCTTTCTGCATCCATTGCGCCAGCTATACTTAATGCATCAGGATTAATTTCTATTACCGCATTTAAATAAAGCCCGCTTTTATCTATAGCTTTTATACGTTGCAAATATTTTTTTGCAATATCAACAGCAGTTAATGCGCCGCTTTGCATTTTTTGCTGCAACGTATCGATTGTTACCTCATTCAGTTCAAAATCATTTGTATCAATGTGATCGCTGATGATATTGTTATCAACTTTATTGTAACGCGTTGCAGTGATTGCAATACCCGCAAGGGAACTATTGCGCAAAAAGTTTCTCCTTTTCATAGTAAATGCATATTACGAATAAAAACCGTTCGTAAACCTATCTCTTTACTTCGGCATAAATTATGTATAATAAATGATTAATATTTTTTAATTAAAAACCTTTGTTATGCCAACAATAGATACGTTACATGAGTTGCTTAAGCATGAATTAAAAGACTTGTATTCTGCAGAAACTCAATTAATAGAGGCTTTGCCAAAAATGGTTGATGCAGCTACCAACGGTGATTTAAGAAATGCTTTGGATAAACATCTTGAAGTAACAAGAGCTCAAAAAGAAAGACTTGATAAAATACAGCAATTATTAGGTGAAGAGAAGGCGGCGCCGGAAAAGAAAGGTTTTTTTGCGAATCTATTTAGAAGCAATGAAGGTGAAGAACACTGCAAGGCAATGGAAGGTTTAATAAAAGAAGGTAACAGTTTAATGGGTGAAGATATGACCCCGGAAGTAACCGATGCTGCAATAATTGCTGCTTCACAAAAAATAGAGCATTATGAAATAAGCAGTTATGGCACTGCAAGAGCTTATGCGCTGCAATTAAATTTAAGTGATGTTGCAAAGTTGCTTGAAACAACACTAAATGAGGAGTATGAAGCAGATCTTTTATTAACTGATCTTGCTTTGTCAAATGTAAATACAGCTGCAGGTGCAGGCAGATCAACATCAACAAGGCCTGCGAAAAAAGCGAATTCGCAAACAACTCCAAAAGCTGTGAAAAAGTCGGCACCTGAAAAAAGCGCACCTAAAAAAGCTGCGCCTAAAAAGAGTTCACCTAAAAAAGCAAAGGCTTCTGCTAAAAATAGCAGTCCTAAAAAATCAGCAAAAAAATCAAGGAGATAAAGTACAGTGTTTAATGCCGCGTTTTAATAACGTTGCCTGAAGTATCTGTTGTAGTTTTTTGAGATTGTAACGAAACTTGTGTTTGTTGCGCAATAACAGTTGTATTGTTTGTTTTAACAACCAATTTTTCTTCAGTTACAGTAACAGCTGGTATGTTTTCTGTTGGTTTCTTTTTCATTTATTTAAACGGATTGATTTATTGAATAAAGTTAAGAATTATTTTAAAGCAAGTAATCGCGCCCCTGTGAACGATCTTAAATACGTTATTTGAATGGAAGATGTGAAATAATAATATCAATGCTTGCACTTGAAATATCTTTTTTAATCTGGTAATTAAATGCGGCAGCCCATTCATCTGCCCTTTCAACTTTAGGCCCAAGTGTAATTTTAGTTAATGCATCTGTTATACCAACTAATTCAATAAATACCCTTGGCGGTATTGAATCGCTGCTGATGGTTTTATCAAAACCTACGCCTTGTACAATTAGCCTTACTTCATTTTCATATTGATATTCTACACTTTTAAAAAGATACGCGATACCATTCAACAATTCTTTCGCGTTCTGGCTTTGATCTTCGGGTATCTCTTTCATAATTTCCTTAAGCTCTCTCATCATTTTCGTCAGATCTTTGCCTTTAACATCATCACCGGGAACGAGAAATACAGGTTCTGTATCGTTGGTTATATAAGCCACTTTATAAAAAGTAAACTGTTCTTCGGTTTGAATAGCGTTTGCAGCACTAACCGTTGCATTGTTTATGGCGTTTTTAAGTGATGATAGAAAATATTCCTTATCTATAGTTAATGCGCAGCCCCTTGCTTCTATTTTATCTTCTTTTGCATACATGCGCCATAAGGTTAGGTCATCATGTTTTGCTTCTGTAACAAAGCTTCCGATAAATGGTTTTTCGGAAAATGGTTCTGCTAATGTTTTATCATCTTTTTGTTTTACTGCTGAAAATTCAAGGTATTTAAACATCTCCCTGCCTTCTGATGTATCATTTAAAAATGCACCTTCAGAAAGACGGAACTTGCTTTTCACTAATATCATTGCCTTCGCAGCTGATAAACCGGTGTAATGTGTTACACATCTTTCTTTAAATAAAAGCAGGTTCTTTATTTTATTTACAAGCTTTGCCGTTTCTTTATACCATTCATCGGTAAGTTTCTTTTCTAATTCCTGGATTGCTGATTGCGCAACCTGGCTCCAATAATTATCCGGGTTATTTATGAGTTCGATATATTTTTTATAATCTTCAACAGCTTTTTCATATTCCTGTATGGCATTAAAAGCCAAGGCACGATTATAATAAGCGTTTAGGTAAACAGGATTTAATGTAAGCGTTTTGTTGTAATCGTCTATTGCTTTTTCGTATTCTTTTTTATTTGCCCATACCAGACCACGGTTAAAATAGGCGATATCGTAATTATTATCCAGGTTGATAGCTGTATTGTAATCAGCCATCGCCTTATCGTATTCGCCTTTATCGAACCAAACATTACCACGGGCAAGGTACGTATCAGCATAATTTTTATTTAAAACAATGGCTTCATTAAAATCACGTATAGCTTTTTCAGACTCTTTTTTGCCAGACCATGCTAAACCACGGTTATAATATGCATCAGCATTGTTAGCATCTAATGAAAGCACTTTATTATAATCATCTATGGCCTTATCGTACTCAGCTTTATCGAGCCAAACATTTCCGCGGCCTATGTAGCTGCCTGTTTCATCCGGCTTTAAAGCAATAGCTTTATTGTAATCATCCATCGCTTTGTCATAATCTCTTTTATAATACAGCGCAAGCCCCCTGTTATAAAATGCAAGCGAATTATTTTCATCCAATGTTATTGCGTTTGTATAATCTTCAATGGCTTTGTCGTATTCTCTTTTATATGTCCAGGCATTTCCTCTTGATATATAAGCTACTATAAGAGAAGGATTGATTTCAATGGCTTTGGTTGCATATTGAATTGTAGCATCCGTATCGCGCAATGCTTCGTACGCTCTTGCACGCAATGAATATAAACCGGCATCATTGTACTGCTGCAGCAAATCGTCAGGCAACACAGCAATTACGCCGGCGTAATTTTTTGCACTTAACAGGTCTTCAGCCTGTTGTTGTAATTGAGCAATGGTATTATCCATAATGATTGATTAGCGGTTTTAAAATTACAGAATGGTTTTAAATCATGAGAATCTGCTGTTTGCGACGTAATTTCTAACCGGAATTTTTTTTGAAAAAAGATCGAAATTACGTTAAACCCGATTTTTAAATATTCGTCTTGGTAGCACTATAGCTATAATATTTTCTATCCGAAAGCAATGTGTTTTTACAGAAAGTAACAGCACTTCGTGATAATTGAAAGGTCATAAACAGCGGAACTCCGCGAAATATAACGCTATTTCACTTTCTGGCCGTAAGCCCATGAAAAGCGCTAAAAAAGTCCCGCATATTCCGGGACTTTTTACTGTAAAAAATAAGTTTATAACTTTATCAAGTCGCCCAAAATCATTCAACGCTATTTTTTCGATATTTCTTCGATACATGTTCGGTGTATTTACGATCATAGCACCGAACAACTTTTATAGACATATCAAATATTTTTAAGGAAACACAATATTGATCTTTAATTAACGTAATATATTGTCGCAAGTAATTGCATTAAGCAGTTTTAAAGCAATAACATCCAATATTCCTATACTATGGCAAGAACATCTGAAGGTATTTTAGGTGCCTTTGTTGGCACTATCGGTCCTGTAACAGGCTATGTACGCAACGGTCAAAACATCCTTCGCTCCAGCGCTTCCAATGTAAAATATAAACCAACAGCCTTACGCTCAGCGCAGCTTGAAAAGTTGAAAGTATGTAATCGTTTTACAAAAACTTTTTCAGGCACAGGATTTTTTAATAAAAGTTTCCCTGCTTATGGTAACACAGGCAATGGTTATAACAGGGCTACGAGTGTTTTAATGAACCAGGCATTAATTGGCGATTATCCACATATTCATTTATCTTATCAGCATGTAATGATATCTAAAGGTAAACTACCAAGCGCATTGCATGCAGCTGCTGTACCAATGAAAAACAAAAGCATTTATTTCAATTTTAGTGATAATAGCAGTACCGGCACCGCATCAGCGTCAGACGTAGTTATTCTTGTAGCGCATTCAGAAGCGTTACAACAAACAATATTTAGTTTGAATGCGGGCTTTCGTAAAAATTGTGAAGCCATTTTAGAAGCCTCAATATTTAAAAACCAGCTGGTAGAAACGTGGATGGGATTTCTAAGTAGTGATGGAACTCATGCAAGTAATAGCGTTTATACCGGCAGAATACAGTTATAAAATTTATTTGTAGATATTTTCAAACAACGGTTTCCCGATCCGGCATATTTTCAAACAAGCAACCATACTGCTTGTTTTTTGCGATTCCCTGCTGCATCATTATTCTTGTAAGATATGTTTAAATTATCTGATAAAAAAAGTTAATATATTTAAGCCATTGTAAATTTGAGTGCATTCAAGTTCTCATATATTGCCTGCAAGTATAATGATAAAGCAGTCAAAGCTATGGCAGGCAGAATATATACATTTCGCAAGATTGAACCGGCATTTAGGAACCTACAATTTTGAAGATTAATTAATCGCGCCTTGATGTTATGTTACTTTTTATGTGCCGTGCAAGGTTGAATCGAAAGGTTGCTGTACCAAAATGCTTGAATGTAAGCATGTGGTATTAAAAAAATTAACTGCAATATGGAAGTCCATCATCACCCACACGTAGAAAAGAAAAATTTCAAAGAATATTTTTTAGAATTCTTGATGATATTTCTTGCAGTGACGCTTGGCTTTTTTGCAGAGAACCTGAGAGAACATTTCAACGATAATCATGAAATAAAAAGCGATATGCAATCTATGATTGCAGATTTACAATCCGACGTAGATATGTATAACTCAACAATCGCAGTAAACGACTTGGGCGACCGGCGCATAGACACTTTAATTAAGTTGTTAAAAATAGCGCCGTCAAATACCTCTGATATTTATTTTTTTGCACGTGATGTTACCGCAAATAATATAGATTATCTGCCAAATGAGAAAACGTTTGAGCAAATGAAAAATTCCAGTGCATTAAGGCTTATCGAATCAAAAGCTATTCTGGACAGCATATCAAGTTATTATCAGTCCATTGAATTTTTTAAAAGTCAAAACATTTTACAAGATCAGAAAGTTGATGATATACATCTTGTGAATAGCCTGCTATTTGACGGGTACATTTTCCAGGAAATGTATTCTAAAGTAGAAGGGAATTCAGGTCTGAATGTTATTATTACCAAGCCATTAAATAATCCGCCATTGCTTACCACTGATTATACAACAATCAATAAAGTAATTGTAGCTTATCATTACTTGTACGCCACTACTGAAGTTAATACAGAAGCTGCTGAAGTTTATAAGCAACAGGCAGGCAGGCTTATTGATCTTTTAAAAAAAGAATATAATCTTAAATAAACAATCAAGTACATCATCACCCACACGTAGAAAAGAAAAATTTTTTTTGGAATTCTTAATGATATTTCTTGCTGTTACATTGGGTTTATTGCAGAAAATATTTCTTGAAAGTCTTGGTGACAAATCAAAAGTGTGTTTAGCGCGAATAATAATACCATTACCAAGTATATTGTAACACTGAAAACACTTCAATATAACAGGGATAGATTTGAATAATAATAGCGGGTTTTAACGTTACTGAGAAAAATCATGGAATGTTCTCAATAATTCCTGCAATGCCTTGTCCACCGCCAACGCAAGCCGTAACCATTCCATATTTTTTGTTGAGGCGCTTCATATCATTTAATATTTGAACAGTTAATTTACAACCGGTGCATCCAAGCGGATGACCTAATGCAATAGCGCCGCCATTAATATTTACAATATCAGGATTAAAATTTAATGCTCTTATTACAGCCAATGATTGTGAAGCAAAAGCTTCATTCAATTCTATCAGGTCAATATCACTCAAACTCATATTCGCCTGCTTTAAAACTTTTGGTACAGCAGCTACAGGGCCAATGCCCATAATACGTGGATGTACACCCGCAGATACACAATTCACTAAACGCCCTATTGGCTTTAATCCAAGTTCATTGATCATTCTTTCGCTCATTACAATTACAAATGCAGCACCATCACTTGTTTGGGATGAATTGCCTGCGGTAACACATCCATCTTTAGCAAAAGCAGGCTTTAATTTTGCAAGCACTTCTAAAGTTGTCTCGGCACGAACGCCTTCATCTGTATCAACAATAGTTATTTTGGTTTTACGTTTATTTTTTTCATCAACATAAACCTGTTCAATATTTATTGGTAAAATACCGCTTTTAAAATATCCTTCATCAATTGCTTTTTTGGCTTTTTGATGAGAGCTTAAAGCAAATGCGTCCTGGTCTTCACGACTAATAGCATACTCTTTCGCAACTGCTTCTGCTGTTAAGCCCATGCTTAAATAATAATCGGGTTCATCTTTTGCGATAGAATACGCAGGAACAGTTTTCCATCCTGCCGTTGGCACCAGGCTCATGCTTTCTGTACCGCCGGCAATAATGCAATCGGCCATGCCTGTTCTTATTTTAGCAGTTGCAATAGCAATCGTTTCCAAACCGCTTGCACAATAGCGATTTACTGTTGAACCCGGCACATCGAAACCCAATGCTCTTGCAGCAATGATTCTACCCACCTGTAAACCCTGTTCTGCTTCAGGTACAGCGTTTCCAACAATTACATCATCCACGCGTTTTGCATCAAGTTGAGGCACTGAAGCCATCAAACCTTTTATCACATCAATCGCTAAATCATCAGGCCGATAAAACCTGAAGCCGCCTTTTTTACTTTTGGCAACAGCAGTTCTATAACCCGCAACTATATACGCTTCCTGCATTTCAAAATAGTTTCAAAGTTTAGTGTTTCAAAGTTTCAATGACATTGTTAATGATTGAAAACAGAAACAGATTCAAATATCAAAATTAAGAAAAGTTGTTTATGCAACTAATTAAACAAACCAACACTTACTTCTACATCAGGATTGCCTAATAAGAACGCAGCCATTTCTTCATTCATTGTAAAACCTTTATCTGTAGTGTTTAAAACAACTTCCAGGTTTTCCTGCGGCTCTCTTATTTTAAATTTAAGTGTTGATTTACCTGGATTTGATTTTACATTGTCTTCAATAAAATGAACAAATTCATTGGTGAGTGAAGCGGGCTCAACACATAGCTCAAGGTTGCGTGTAAGATTCGTTTTTGCAGTTTCCAATAAATTGATCGCAGTTACTTTAAACTCAAATTCATCGCCGTTATAACGTTGCTTAAAGTAACCATAGATCAACAAATTATTTCCTTTCTCTACATAATTTTTAAACTTCACATAGTCATCACTCCACAACATCAATTCTGATTTACCACTGAAATCTTCAATCATCAGCGAACCGAAATTTTTTCCATTACGCGATACACGATGTTGCGCATCTGTTACCAAACCTGCGATGCGCATATTTTTTTCGCGGTTAGCTGCAGCCAGAGTATTCGATTCTTTTATTTCATTAAAGTCGGTCAGTTTGGTGATGCCGTAATATTTTAATTCAAATTTGAAATGATCCAAAGGATGACCGCTCATGAACATTCCCGTAACTTCTTTTTCGCGGTCGAGTTTTTCTGTTAAACTCCATTCTGAACATTTGGGCAAAAGCGGAGATGCGATTGCAGGTAAAACAGATTCGCCAAACAAAGTATTCGCTTGTGTTTGTTTGTTAGCCTGGAAAGTATTTCCAAAACGAATAATGCGTTCAATACCTGTTACAGTATCGCCTGGCATTGCATAAAAATATTGTGCACGATGTACATCCTTAAAACAATCAAAAGCGCCGGAGTTAGCAAGACTTTCAATTGATTTTTTATTTAC
>JAFBAF010000041.1 GCA_019247895.1 Parafilimonas sp.
CTTACTTTTGCGGGACTTTTGCTTGTATCAAAAAAGAATGTGCATGCAATGGATTGAGAAAGTTGCCGAAGATTATGCAGAAAAGTTTACGACGAAACTTGACAGTTCTTTACAAAAAATTTATGATGAAACTTTGGCTACTCATGAGCATGCTCATATGATGAGCAGCGATGTGCAGGGAAAATTTTTAGAATTTATTAGTGAGTTGCTTCAGCCGAAATACATTTTAGAAATTGGAACCTTTACCGGTTTTAGTGCAATTTGTTTAGCAAAAGGGTTACAAAAAAATGGGGAATTGCACACGATTGAGTTGCGGGAAGAAGATGCTGACAAGGCGTGGAAAAACATTTCTTTCGCCGGAGCAGCCGAAAAAATACATTTACACACCGGCGATGCAAGAGAAATTATTAAAGAATTAAATTATAAGTGGGATTTGGTTTTTATAGACGCTGATAAAACTTCTTACATTACATACTACGAAGAGGCTTTCCAGCGTTTAAGTGATCGTGGTTTTATTTTGGCCGATAACGTTCTGTTTCACGGCCAGGTGCTTGAAGAAAAAATTGACGGAAAAAGCGCAAAAGCGATTGTCGAATTTAATAAGCATGTTTTGAATGATCAGCGAACCGAGCAAGTATTTTTAACGGTAAGAGATGGTTTAATGCTGATAAAAAAGAAATCCTGATGGAAACCCCATCAGTTTAAAACAAAATAACATATTATCTGATGAAAAAACTTTTTGTTTTCCTTTTTGCTGCTGCAATAGCATCCAGCGCAAAAGCACAAAACAACGAGGCTGTTAATGCTTACATTGAGCAATATAAACAGTTGGCAATTGATGAAATGATTCGTACAGGCGTGCCTGCCTCAATTACATTAGCTCAGGGAATTTTAGAATCCAATGCCGGTCAGTGTACACTTACACAGCAATCTAATAATCACTTTGGAATTAAGTGCAAAGATGACTGGACAGGTAGTGTTGTTTATCATGATGATGACAGGAAACACGAATGTTTCAGAAGGTATAATTCTGCAGAAGATTCTTACCGCGATCATTCAGATTTTTTAAAGAACCGTCCTAACTATGCTTTTCTTTTTAATGTAGATGCAACAGATTACACTGATTGGGCTTATGGTTTAAAAAAAGCAGGTTATGCAACTAATCCGGCTTATGCAAGTTTACTCATCAATACAATTGAAAAATATGACCTGGAGCAATATACCGATGTTGCATTGCAGCAAAGCGGGCAAATGAGTGTTGCTTCATCTAATGTTCAGCCACAGCAGAATATTGAATTCACAAATGCAGTACAAGTTCAGAGTAATCAACAAAGTTTTGCTCAGCAAACAAAACTTGTAACTTATCCCAATGGTGTATTTCGTATAAACCAGTGTAACGTATTGTATGCGCAGGCTGGCACATCATTGTTTGCACTCGCAACGCAATATGATATTCCTTACAAAAAGCTGCTTGAGTTTAATGATCTTGATAATGTAGATATTTTGCAGGAACCAATGCTTGTTTATCTTGAAAAGAAGCAAAAAAGCGGAACGAAGGATTATCATGTTGTAGTGCCAAATGAAAATCTGCATGACATTGCACAGGAAGAAGGCGTACAAATTAAAAGCCTGATCGCTTACAACAACTTTCAGCAAAGTAATCAGCCAAAACCCGGCGATAAAATTTTATTATATAAAAAGTAATTGTTTGCCAATGATTTCATAATGAGATTTCCGCTTTGGTGGAATTGCCAAACAAACTAAGTTTAATTTGCATCGTCAAATTAACTTACATGCACGAAATACGTGTTCACGACAAAACTTTTATTCCGTATTTGTCGCAGCCTGAAATTGAAGAATCAATAAAGAATCTTGCGCAGAAAATAAATCAGGATTATGCGGATAAATGCCCGTTATTTATTGCTATACTTAACGGTGCATTCATGTTTGCTGCTGAATTGTTCAAGTCAATTTCAATTGCTTCAGAAATAAGTTTTATAAAGCTGGCATCATATAAAGGCACAACATCTTCCGGTCATGTCATCACATCAATCGGGCTTGATGCTGATGTAAAAAATAAGCATATAATTATTTTAGAAGATATAATTGACACAGGCAAAACAATGAGCCGGTTTTTACCGCAATTGTATAACCAGCAACCTGCATCTTTAAAAATTGCAGCATTATTACACAAGCCCGAAGCAACTACTCATGAAGTTCCGCTTGATTATAATTGTTTTAAAATTCCAAACAAATTTGTTGTAGGTTTTGGTTTGGATTATAATGGAATGGGAAGAAATATTCCTGCAGTATATAAACTTAAAGAATAAAAGTATAAATAATAAAGCCGCTTGTTTCCAAAACGGCTATAATGATTTCTAAAACTTATCTTAACTAAACACTTCCTTTACCTTATCAAAAAAGCTTTTTTCGCTTTTACCGGGTTGCGGTTTAAAGTTAGGGCTGTCGTTCATTTGGTTCAGCATTTCTTTTTCTTCATGGGTCACGTTTTGCGGCGTCCAAACATTTACATGTATTAATTGATCACCTTTCCCATAACCATTTACTTCAGGAAAACCCTTTCCTTTTAGCCGGAATATTTTGCCGCTTTGCGTACCCGGCGGAATTTTTATTTTCGCTCTGCCATCAATTGTTGGCACTTCAACGTTTGTTCCAAATACAGCATCCGGAAATGAAATATGCAATTCATACGCAACGTTCAAGCCGTCGCGTTGTAATTCTTTATGTGCTTCTTCTTCAATTAAAACAATCAGATCTCCGGGACCACCACCGCGTTCACCAGCATTGCCTTTTCCACTTAAACTAAGTTGCATGCCTTCCTGCACACCAGCCGGAATATTAATGTTTACGGTTTCCTCACCGTACACGCGTCCTTCGCCTTTACAAACAGTACATTTATTGGTTATGATAGAACCTTCGCCATTACAGGTTGGACAAGTGCTTACAGTTTGCATTTGCCCCAAAAACGTGCTGGTAACTTTCCGAACCTGGCCGCTGCCGCCGCAAGTATTACAAGTTTGAACACCGCCTTTATCTTTTGCCCCGCTTGCATTACAGGTTGAACACGGAACATATTTTTTTACCTTGATATTCTTCGTAACACCTTTCGACATTTCCTCGTAATTCAATTTAAGCTTGATACGAAGATTGCTGCCCCGGGTGCCATAGCCTCTGCTGCTTCCGCCGCTTCTTCTACCGCCGCCACCGCCGAAAAAACTTCCAAAAATATCATCACCGAAAATATCTCCAAACTGGCTGAAAATATCTTCCATATTTACATTCTGGCTGCCGCTAAAACCGCCACTTCCCGGCGCAAATGCGGCATGCCCGTAGCGATCATACTTTGCTCTTTTGTCAGCATCACTCAAAACTTCATACGCTTCTGCAGCTTCCTTGAACTTTTCCTCAGCTTCTTTATTACCCGGGTTTCTGTCGGGGTGAAATTGCATAGCTACTTTACGGTATGCTTTCTTTATCTCATCAGCAGAAGCACTTTTAGAAACATTAAGAATTTCGTAATAATCTTTTTTCGTCATAAATCTTCCCCTTACTATTTACCAACCACAACTTTTGCGAAACGGATAATCTTATCATTTAAATAATATCCTTTCTGTATTTCGTCAATTATCTTTCCTTTTAATTTTTTATCAGGCGCAGGTATTTCAGTAACAGCTTCATGTTTTTCCACATCAAAATCGCTGTTCACGCTATCCATTGATTTTAAACCTTTACTATCCAATGTTTTTTTCAGTTTATTAAAGATGAGCAACGCACCTTCGGCAAATTGCTGGACATCACCGGAAATTTCCAATTGCTTTTGAGCACGGTCACAATCGTCTAAAACATCCAATAATGAAACGATAATTTCTTTACCGGCAGTTTGGCGTATTTCAATGTTTTCTTTTGCTGTGCGACGGCGGTAATTATCGAATTCTGCAAATAACCGGAGATATTTATCCTTTTGTTCCTGAAGTTCTGTATTAAGTTTTTCGATTTCAGATTCGTCGGTAACAGAATCGTTCAGGTGTGTTGTACCGGCTGCATTTTCGTCAGCATTAATCCCAAAATCTGCGGTTTCAGCACCTTGATTCTGATTAAATTCTTTTTCTTCCATAATTTTAAAGTAGAAACCTATGAGGTCAAATTTTTTGCCAGCGGCAAAGAGACGAAAAAATGTCAGCTAAAAAAACAAAATATTTGAGGAAGATAGAATAATTTTAGGCTTCAAAATTTTACCAAAAACAAGTTTATGAGCAAAATTTTTACCCTTTTTACAATTTTGATTTTTGTTGTTAGTTTTTCTTACGCCCAGCATGTTGATTTAAAGCAGGTTATACCAGTGCCATACGTCGGCACTTCTGGCCACAGCAGTCCTAATGGTACATGCGATTCTTTGAATTTGTTTGCCGCCAATAGTTGGGACGCTTATTATTATGAATACAGAGGTGGCGGTTCTGTTTTAGGAACGAATAACTTAACAGCCACAAAAGACGCAACTATTTTTGAGGATGCAAATTATTTTGATGTAACAGGCGGGAATTACAATTACATAACCGGTGGTCTTATATATTTTTCATTTGCAAATACAGACGTGCCCGATAACCTGGTGAGCAAGGATATTATTTTTAAAGTGTACGACGACGCTGGTGGTTTACCCGGAACATTGCTTGGTGCTACCACGCTTACGCTTGGTCAAATTCATCAAACTGTTGCAGCTGGCCAATTAACAGAATTTAAGTTTGCATCACCAATCATGATGCCTTCATCAAAAAAGTTTTATTTATCAATCGATCACAGCAATTTAATTTGGAAACATAATAATCATGATTCACTTGCTATTGTTGCAACAGATAATCATTCCACAAAAAACAGTGCATTTCAATACGTTGATGTAAGCGGAGTACCGCAATGGTTCCCTGTATCTGATTTCTGGAGAAGTACTTCAGATTCGCTTGAAGTGACTTTATATGTATTCCCTTATGTATCCACTTCATTAAGTAGTTGCAGTGTATTGCCCGTGAGTATTTTCAACTTTGGCGGAACAATAAAAGATTACAGCGCTTATTTAAATTGGAGCACTGCCAATGAAAGTAATAACAAAGGATTTTATGTTGAAAGAAGCAAAGATGGTCAAAACTTTACAAGCCTTGGTTTTGTAAATGGTGCCGGGTATTCTTCGCAAATCACAAATTACAGTTATGTTGACGCTTCATTAAAAGACATTAATGTATCAACTACATATTATCGTTTAAAACAAGTAGATAATGATGGCAAATCTTCTTACTCTGATGTATTAAAGTTAGATCTGAAAGAAAACGCACGGTTGACAGTTTATCCTAACCCGGCAAAGAATGCTGCCACCGTTGAGGTAAATTTAGATGCTGCATCAAAAGTAATTATGCAGGTTATTTCACGTGATGGTAAAATTGTTATTAATGCCGATAAAGGTATTTTGAGTACAGGCAAACAACTTATACCTGTTAATACACAAAGTCTCGCAAAAGGTTCTTATATCGTTCGTTTAACTATTGGTGATAAACATTTTTCATTGCCTTTAGTGAAAGAATAAAAATTACAATAAATAAAAGCCGCTTAATAATTGAAGCGGCTTTTTTATTGTATGCCGCAAAAAAGATTTTAATCAGCAAAATTTGTAAATGAAAAAGTTTAAATTTCAAAGAAGATAGATAATTTCACCAAAATCAGTCATCTAAAAACAATTAGCTATGAAAAAAATTTTTACACTTTTTGGTGTTGTAATCCTTATTGCTTCCGTTAAAGCACAAAAGCTTAGTGGCTTTCGAACCACTACTGTAAAGCACCCTTTAATTTTATCTGCCAACAAGCCGTTAAGTCCGGATGCCGCATGCGATACTGTAAATCTTGCTGCCGCTAATAATTGGCAGGCATATTATTATACTTATGGAACTGATGGATATGTATTTGGAACCAGTAATAATAAAAGTAACGGTTATGATATAATTGAGGATGCAAATTTTTATGATCTTTCCAGTTACGGTTATAACTATATCAGTGGCGGATTGGCCTATTTCGCTAAAGCTAATAGTACTGATGCTGCAGACCTTGATAAAGATATGATTTTTAGAGTGTATGAATTTAATGATATAGACAGTATTGCAGGTCCTTTGTTAGGTTCAACCACCGTTAAGTTAAGCCAAATACATTCTGATGTGCAAAATGACTTTTTAACCGAGTTTAAATTCGCAACTCCTGTTGCATTGCCTGCTTCAAAAAAGATTTTAGTATCTATTGATCATTCTAAATTTAAATGGAGTGGCAGCGTTAAAGATTCAGTAGCTATTGTTGCCAATGGGGATGAAGACAGTAATGCGGCCGCACTTCAAAATTTTGAAATACTTGGCGGTGGTGGAAATGTCTGGCTTCCTGTTGACCAGGTTTGGTCAACGAATAACGGTACTAATCCTCTTCAGGTTAACTTGTATCTTTTTCCTTATGTAAGCAATGCATCTGATGGTTGCGGTTTGTTACCTGTGAGCATAATAAATTTTGGCGGAACGGTTAAAGATTTCAGCGCTTATTTAAACTGGAGCACTGCAGGTGAAAGCAATAACAAAGGTTTTTATATTGAAAGAAGTAAAGATGGCCAAAACTTTACAAGCATTGGTTTTGTAAATGGTGCCGGCAATTCGAATAAGATTACTAATTATAACTATACTGATGCTACATTAAAAGATTTGAATGTTTCAACAACATATTACCGTCTAAAGCAAGTAGATGTTGACGGCAAATCTGCTTATTCGAAAGTGTTGCCATTAAATACTAAAAACAATTTTGTGTGGAGAGTGTATCCAAATCCTGTAAAAGATGTTGCAACGGTTGAAGTAAATCTTGGTGTTGCATCAAAAGTAAGTGTGCAGGTTATTGCACGTGACGGAAGAATCGTTATGAATTCAGATAAAGGAATTCTGCCGCAGGGAACACAACAAGTGTTTGTGAACACTCAAAGTCTTGCAAAGGGTTCTTACTTTGTTCGCTTAACAATTGCTGATAAAACTTATACAACAGCTTTCGTAAAAGAATAAAAGAATATTAAATCAGCGAAAGTCCTGCCATATGGCGGGACTTTTTTTTATGCCGTTTATATAAAACTTTTTAATGAAAGTTTATTTGAAGGCAACTTTTTCTCTGTGATTCAGGTTTAGCTGAAAAAACATGTTATGAAAACACGATTTTATGCAGCCCTTATTGTTGTTGTGCTTGCTGCCTGCACAAAAACAAATATTACGCCTTCAAACAATTTATCCGCTTCTTCTGATGATTTATCAAGTGTTTCAAAAGCTGAAGCAACGCTTACTGCCCACCCATGGATGTACAACGCATTTTATATGAATTATATTGATAAAAATCATATGGGCGATCCTTTGTATGTGCGTGGAGCACAAAATAATCAAGACCAAATTTTAGCTACCGACAGGTTTACTTTTAAAACAAATCATCATTTTGTACAAACCGAAGGTAATTATGTTTACAAAGGCACATGGCATTTCTCAGGCAATGTTCCTACAACACTTTTTATGAAATATGATTGGGGAACTGATGAAGATTCAATCGTAAACCTGGATGCCGGTCATTTAAATTTTATTCAATCATTCGGCTATCATAATGATGATCATTCTTACACCGAATTAGTTCCTGCAAAATAATAAATTGATAATTAATATTGACAGCTGCATGAGTGCTGAAAGGTGTTCATACAGCTCAAGTATTGCGATCTCCGGATCAAGTCTGAAACACGCTGTAATGAAATACAAAAGCTGGTCACACAAATTTATTCGTATTTCTTCATCACATTAAACAGCACTTTATATTGCGCAGAATCGAATGTTGGAATTGTATCCTGCAGCCAATGACGTTTAAATGCAATGATGGCGGCGGTTGAATCTTTTACATTGTAACCAATTATACGCAATGCTTGCATTGCATTAAATGATGATGGCAATAAAACATTTGTTGTATCATCGTACCAATAACCAAACCCGTTGTCTGCCAATTTTTTCCAGGGGAAAAAAATATTGGGATCGTTCTTACGGGTTGGGGCAATATCTGCATGACCAATGAAATTTGCAGTTGGAATATTATATTGATTTTTTAATGCTGATAACAATCTTAATAAACTATTTATTTGCGCATCAGTGAATGCTTCAAAACCATTATTATCAAGCTCGATACCAATGCTGCTGCTGTTGATATCATTATCATTTCCCCAGCGTCCAACACCGGCATGCCATGCACGCATATAGTCATTAAGCATGTGATGAATTGTTCCATCTTTACAAATAACATAATGCGCACTTACCTGAGTGCTTTGCGTAGTAAAAGTTGTAAGTGTTTGCGCGCAGCTATTTTGCGCAGTATGATGTATGATAACAAAATTGGGTTTTCGCAAATTAAAATTTGTAGTGCCAATAAATGTGTTGTTGAATGAATCAGAAAGCGGATATTTTTTAATAATGTCTGCATACTGCTTTGCCTGTTGCTTGTATAATTTATTGGTTGATGCATACGGTTTTCTTGCGCAGCTTGCCAACAGAACAATTAAAACACAAACTATATATTTCATTAAACAGGTTGAAAATCTAAGGTATGTATTTGTTGCTAACTTAAATTATAACGCTTTTATTTTCTTACATGAGTTGTTATTATATTGCCTTCTTATGATCAATTCTCTTGAAGATTTTCAGAATGTTTTTTTTATTGGCATTGCTGGTGCGGGCATGAGTGCATTGGCGCAATATTTAAAAGGCATTGATAAAAATGTAAGCGGAAGTGACCGCTATTTTAAAGCTGGCGATTTCAACGATACTAAAAATAAATTGGAAGCAGAAGGTATTATTTGTTTTGAACAAAATGGTGACGGCATTACATCAGGAACGCAGCTTGTTATTGTGTCCACAGCAGTTGAAGATACCGTTATTGAAGTTCGGAAAGCAAAGCAATTAAATATTCCAATTATCAGGCGAAGCGAATTATTGGCTTTGATTTCTAAAAGTAAAAAAACAATTGCAGTAGGTGGTACATCAGGTAAAAGCACAACTGTTGCAATGCTTTTTGAAATTTTGGACTTTGCAGGTTTGCAGCCAGGTTTAATAAGCGGAGCGGGTTTAACGAAACTGATCAAACAAAATAAAATTGGCAATGCCGCTGTTGGAAAAGGAGAGTGGCTGGTAATTGAAGCAGATGAAAGTGATGGCAGTATAATTCAATATAAACCGGAGATTGGAATTTTATTAAACGTTGATAAAGATCATAAAGATTTACCGGAGTTAATGGAGTTATTCCAACAATTCAAACAGAACAGTAAAATTTTTGTAGTTAATGCGAGCAATAAATTTGCTGCGACACTTTCTCAAAATATGCAACAAGATTTTTCATCTGATGAAAATAGTGATGCAGGTTATGTTTTGAAACATTTTCAACAGCAAGGGTTTAAAATTTCATTTGAAGTAAACCAAACTTATTTCCGCATAAATACGCCTGGAAAACATAATGCAGAAAATGCTTTGTCGGCTATTGCCGCAGCTAACAATATTGGTGTTGATTTGAATATTGCTGCAGAAGCTTTGCAACATTACGAGGGCATCTATCGCCGTCATCAAATTATTGGTGAAAGAAATGGCGTTGTTTTAATTGATGATTTTGCGCATAATCCTGCAAAATGTGCTGCAAGTATAAAAGCTTGTCAACCTGTTGGAAAAAAATTAATTGCATGGTTTCAGCCACATGGTTACGCACCAACAAAATTTTTGCGCAATGATTTTGTAAAAGAAATTGCTGAAGCATTAAGACCACAGGATGAGATTTGGATGAGTGAAATTTTTTATGCCGGCGGAACAACAACAAAAGATATTTCAGCAAACGATTTAGTTACCGATTTAAAAGCATTACAGAAAAATGCTTTTTTTATTGAGCATAGAAACGATTTTGCAAAGAAGATAAAAAAGCACTTAACGGGCAATTGTGTTATTCTTTTAATGGGCGCAAGAGATCCAAGCTTAGAAGCATTTGCACAATTTGTTTGGGCAACAATAAATTGCTAATTAATGCGCAGTCAGCTTTTTCAAAAACTCATCTTTTCTTCTTGTTGAAACTTCGATTTCAGAACCATCATCCATAGTTACAGAACCGCCTTTGCCTTTGTTGTAGCTTTTTATATAAGCAAGATTTACAAGATGAGAATTATGTACGCGATAGAAATTATAATCGCTAAGCATTTCTTCAAACTCTTTTAGCGTTTTCGCAACGAGCAACTTTTGCTTGTCTTTTAAAAAAAGTGTGGTATAGTTTATCTCGCTTTGGCAACGAATTATATCACTAGTTTGAATAAACACAAACCCGCTTAAGACAGGAACACAAATCTTTTTGGAAGCACTTTGTATATTCTTTAAGTTATGAAACAGTGCATCAAATTTTTGAGTGATATCTTTTTGCGAAAACTTCTCAGTGATCTTGATAATTGCCGAGTTTAAATCATCAGCGTCAACAGGTTTTAATAAATAATCAATAGCACTGAATTTAAAAGCCTTCACAGCATATTTATCATAAGCTGTTGTAAATATTACTTCAAAATTTATTTCGCTTAATTGTTGTAGAAGATCAAAACCGGTTTTATCATTTATTTCAACATCAAGAAAAACAAGTTGTGGCTTTAACTGATTTATTGCTTTCAAACCTTCTTCAACAGAGTGAAAAGCACCAAGCAATTCAATATTGCCGCGGGAATAGGTTTCAACAAGTTTTAAAAGCCTGTCAATACAATGTTGTTCATCATCAATTATAATTGCTCTTATCATTTTAAAAACTTAGTTCAAGCGGTAATATAACTTCTGCTTTTACGCCTTTTTCTTTATTTGAAATATGCACCGTTGCATTTGTACTATTAAGTTTGTTCATCACTTCAATTCTTTCTGTTGTTATTCTTGTACCAAGAGATTTTTCTTCTTTGTTGTTTGCATGTACTGAA
>JAFBAF010000074.1 GCA_019247895.1 Parafilimonas sp.
TCAGGAACTCCGTTCCACTGATTTGGCCTGTTACCAACATACCCTATATCATCCCAGCCTAAGTGTGTAGAATAAAAACCGGTAGCAGTTAAATTACGCATCAAATTAAAAAAGGAAACGCCATAACTCATTTCAGGTTTTGCTTTTTCAGGATAAGCAATTTGATCAACCACTTCAATTTGTTGTTGTGATGAACAATCTTTAAAAGCTTTTTGATAAGCGTTCAAACAATGAATATTAAGCCATCTTAAACCGCCGCGTAAAGGTGTTTGAAAATCGGGTTCATCTTTTACAATGTATTCAATAAAGTCAGCCACTTTTGCATCGCTGGCACTTCCGCTTTTTTCATCTTTTGGAATAATAATATCTGTAAGAATAGTAATGGTAGAAAACTCCTCCGGCGTAAAAAATTTAGACCCATTTTTAATTGAATCTTCGTGCGCTTTTTCTTCAGGCATTCGGTCAATGCCGCTTCCGCTTTCTGTTGTCGCCGTTTTGGCATTATTGTCTTCCTTCTTTTCAGTTTTGCAGGCATCAACCAAAACGCCTGCAGAAACTGCAGTTACTCCAAGTGTTTTTAAATATTTTCTTCTGTCCATAATAAATTATTTTACGCTGATGGAATATTCTGTTTTTTCAATTGGTCAACAATATAATCACTTGCTCTCCATGATAAAGCCAATATTGTATGCGTGATATTTTTATCAGCTTGTGATACAAACGGGCCACCATCAACACAAAAAACATTTTTTGCATCATGTGCTTGGCACCATTCATTTAAAGCAGATTTTTTAGGATCGCTTCCCATTCTTACAGTTCCTGCTTCATGTATAATATTGCCAGGTGCATGTAATCCGTAATTACTTTCAGGACCATCATCACCCCAGGTAATTACGGCGCCCATTGCTGTAAGAATTTCTCTGAATGTTTCCTTCATGTGCTTTGCCTGGTTGATTTCATAATCAGTATACTTTGTATTGAAGCGTAGCACTGGAATTCCGTATTTATCAACAGTTGTCGGATCAATTTCGCAATAGTTACTTTCCAATGCGATTGATTCACCACGACCAGCCATACCAACACTCGCTCCATAAAAGAAACGATAATCTTCCTTTAAGGATGCGCCATAACCACCCGCTTCTTTCTTTTTTCTTGTAGCTACCGGTTTACCATTTATGCTTTGAATATCCCAACCAAAACCATAAGCGGGCTGATCCATACCACCACCATATTCAATATGATAACCACGCGGGAAATCTAATTTTTTATTATCCAGCCACCACGGAGTATACACATGCATGCCACCTACTCCATCTTCGTTGTAGCGTTTGCGCCCAAATAAGTTTGGCAGATAACCGCCCATATCAGCACCTGTAGAATCATGCAAATATTTTCCAACAACATTGCTTGAATTTGCAAGGCCATTTTGATGCACCGAAGATTTCGAGTTCAATAATAATCTTGCGCTTTCACATGCGCTGGCTGCAACAATTACTACTTTTCCCTCAACCACATATTCCTGCATATCTTCTTTATCAATATAAGAAACACCAGTTGCCAAACCTTCTTTATTGGTTTGCACTTCACGTGCCATACAATTGGTAAGCAGATCAACATTACCTGTTTTTAAAGCAGGAATTATTAATACTGATGAAGAAGAAAAATCTGCATACACTTTACAACTTCTTCCGCACTGCGCACAAAAAAAACACTGGCCACGTTCATCATTAATCTTTTTTGTAAGAATAGATAAGCGTGAAGGAATAACAGGTATGTTTATGCTTGTGCCCGCTTTCTTTATCAGCATTTCATGTAAACGCGGTTTTGGAGGAGGCAGGAAAATCCCATCAGGATCATTTGGCAAACCTTCATTTGTTCCAAACACACCAATCAAACTTTCTACTTTATCATAATACGGTTTTACATCATCATAACCAATCGGCCAGTTGTCGCCCAAGCCATCAATATCTTTTCTTTTAAAATCTTTCGGCCCAAAGCGCAGCGTAATTCTTCCCCAATGATTCGTTCTTCCACCGAGCATTCTTGCCCGCCACCATTCCCATTTTGTATCACCAACATGTGTGTATGGTTCGCCATCGATTTGCCAACCCCAATAGCAGCCATCAAAATCACCAAACGGGCGATACTTTGTACTTCTTCCTCTTCTCGGCGAAGCCCATGGTGGTTGTAACTGGTTTGAATTTTTTGCAGGATCATACATTGGACCGGCTTCAATTAAAGCAACTTTTAAACCTGCTTTTGCCAACACATAAGTTGCCATGCCGCCGCCTGCACCGGAGCCAACAATTACTGCATCATATTTTTTTGGATTCTTCTTGATTTGTAATGTTCCCATTGCTTGCTGATAGTTTACGTTAGAGAGGCTAAAGTAAGCATAAAGTATTTTAAACAAAATGCTTTTTTTATTTTCGTTTTAATGAAAGCAATGAACATTATCGCTATTGACATTGGTACTACAAATTTTAAAGCTGTTGTTATAAACGAAGAGGAAAAGGTTTTAAAAACATTTCAATTTGCGGCAAAACCAATTGAATCTAAAACCGGGTGGAATGAGCAAAACGCTGAATACATTTTTAATTCGGTATTACATTTATTAAAACAGTCTGTTAGTTTTTCCAAAGAAGAAAATATTTCCTGTGTTTCTTTTAGCGCCGCGATGCATAGTTTGCTTGCTGTTGATAAAAAAGGAAAGCCATTAATGAACATGCTGACATGGGCCGACTTACGCAGTGCAAAATATGCCCATCAACTAAAACAAAAACCAATTGCAAAAGAGATTTATGAAACAACAGGTGTTCCAATTCATGCGATGTCGCCATTGTGCAAGATCATTTGGTTAAAGCAGGAAGCAAGCGATATTTTTCGCAAGGCGCATAAATTCATTTCAATTAAAGAATA
>JAFBAF010000332.1 GCA_019247895.1 Parafilimonas sp.
CAACTTAAACGTCCGCTGTTTACAACGCCCGGAACATCTTGTTTCAATGCTGCAGCTAAAGGCCCCGGTGTTGAACCGTTCGTCGATATGCCCGCATCGCTTTTTTCATTTTGCATTACATGATATAAGTAATTACGTTTTGCAAAATTGTGATTGAATGTAAGTTCATCCTGCACCCATAAAAAAATTAATGCAGCACAGGTAATTCCAACAGCTAAACCAAAGATGTTTAAGAAACTATAGGTTGTGTTTTTCCATAAGTTTCTAAATGCAGTTTTGAAATAATTTTTAAACACGTTACCAGTTTTTAAGTTTGCGTTTTATGTTATAAATTTTGCAATTATCAAATTGCTGAATTACATAATTCACTTACTCCGTTCTTAAACTCTTCACCGGATTTGCCAGTGCTGCTACTATTGATTTATATCCAACCGTTATCCATGCAATGATGATAGATATAATTACTGCCATTATAAATGTTGTTGCGCTAATGTGAATGCGATACGCAAAATTGCTGAGCCAGTTATTCATCATATACCACGCTAAAGGAGCGGCTACTAAAAAGGCAACTCCAATTAGTATTGTAAACTCTTTGGAAAATAAAAACACAATGTTCTTTACACTTGCGCCAAGCACTTTGCGAATGCCGACTTCTTTCGTGCGTTGTACGGCCATAAATGAAACCAATCCATATAAACCAAGACAGGAAATGAAAATGGCAATACCGGCAAATATTTTGTACAATAATGAGAGCTGATTTTCCTGTTTATAAAAATCATTAATGTTTTCATCAAGAAAAAAACTTGTTGGCGCAAATTCAGGATTGAACTTATCCCACGTTTTTAAAATTGCATCTTTTGTTTGTGTAAGATTGGAGCTGTGAATTTTTACAGAAGCGTTACCATAAAATCTCTTACTTGATGCGAGCATTGTTGGCTTGGTCTCTTCACGCAATGAATTGGTTTTAAAATCTTTTACCACACCAACAATATTGTTCCATCTGTTTCCACCTAATTTTATTTGTTTGCCGATAGCCTCGTTTGGATTTTTTAAACCAAGCTTTTTTACCAGTGTTTCATTTACTACAATATCCGTCACTGTATCGCTGGCTGCATACGCGTGACCGGCAGCGAATTGCAATGCAAACGTTTTGAAATAATCTGCATCAGCAAACTTTAAAAACAAATTAAATTTTTCATCAGGCCTGTGGTCAAAAGCAAAATTGGTTGACCAGTTATTTTCAGATGAAGGCACATCGCTGCTAAAAGAAACGCTTTCAATGCCTGGCAATCTCAGCAATTGTTGTTTCAATGCAGGCTGTCTTGATATTTGAATACTGTCCCAGTTACTCGTTAAAACAAACACTGCATTTTTATTAAAACCAAGATCAGCATTTCGAATAAAATTCATCTGGCTTATTGCTACTATCGTTCCTATGATCAATATTTGGGAAATAGCAAACTGGGTAACTACTAATCCTCTTCGTAAAGAAATACCGCCAATTGTTGCTGAAGTGATCTTGTTTTTTAATGCACTCATCGGGCTAAAGCCAGACACTACTAAAGAAGGGTAAAAGCCGGAGAAAATGGTAACAACCAATCCGGCTGTAACTAAAAATAGAATGGTTTTCGCAGTAAAAATGCTGAGCGGTTCATTAATGGAATCAATATGCTTTATTGAAGGCAAACAAGCGTAAGCAAGTATACCTGCAATGATCATAGAAAAGCAAACTATCATCGCAGTTTCGCCCATCATTTGCCAAAATAATTTACGGCGATTGCTGCCAAGCACTTTTCTTATTCCAATTTCTTTTGAACGATTGACAGCTTGTGCGGTTGCGAGATTAATAAAGTTAATGCATGCCATTACAATTATAAAAACCCCGATAAGTGATAATGTAAGTAATGTTGATTTTGTTGTAACATGATCGCCTAAATTTCCAAAGCGGTTATCAAAATGAATATTGCTTAAGGGTTGCAAAAAGTTCGTTCGCCTGGCCGTTCTGTCAACATTGTTATGTCGTGAAACAAAGTGTTCAAGTTTGGAATTTATAGCTGAAGCAGAAACATTTTGAGGCAATAACATAAACAATTGAAAATTGCTTGTTGTACTTCCCCATTCATTGTTATATGAATACGTTTCAGCATTCGCTTTCGCAGTTTCAAAAGATGTAACAATACGCAATGGAAAATCTGTATTGGCCGGAACATCTTGTAATATGCCTGCAACTTTTACAACTGCTTTATTATCTAATTTTAAAAATTTTCCAACGGCATTTTTCCAGTCACCAAAATATTTTGTTGCGGTTGCCTGCGTTAATATCGTTTGATTCGGTTCTTTTAAAACAGCAGCAGAACCAACAAGAAAATTGTAGTGAAAAACCTGGAAAAATTGCGGATCCGCAAAAACGAAACCGCTTTCTTCGATAAACTTTTTTTCTGAAGAATTACTTGCGGCATCATTACCAAGCACAGTAACCTGGCTTCCATAGCTGGCGAGTAACGCACCTGTTGTTACCTGCGGAAAATCTGCCCGAACGGCATCAACGGCAGGAAAAGGCACACCCGGCGTGTACTGCATTCCATCAGGATATTTATCTTGCGTTACTATTTGGTAAATGCGGCTATAATTTGGTTGAAATTTTTCATAACTCATTTCATACTGCACAACGATGAACAGTAAAACACATGCAGCCATTCCAACGGCAAGGCCGGTAATATTAATAGCAGCGTAACCTTTATGCCGCTTGATGTTTCGCCAGGCGATTGTAAAATAATTTTTAAACACGTTTCTAAGTTTTAAGTTCTAAGCTTTAGGTTATGAGTTTTGTCATTTTCAAATTTTCAAATTGTCTCATTTTCAAAATTGTCTATTCCGTTCTCAAACTTTTTACAGGATTTGATAATGCGGCTTTTAAAGATTGAAAGCTGATAGTTATCAAAGCGATGAGTACGGCTGAAATACCTGCTGCTAAAAATATCCACCAGCTTATTTCAATCCTGTATTTATAGTTCTGCAACCAGTTATGCATCATCCACCATGAAATTGGAAAGGCAACGATGCATGAAATAATCACCAGCTGTAAAAATTCTTTTGATAGTAAAGTTGTAATGCCCGAAACACTTGCGCCTAATACTTTGCGAATACCAATCTCTTTTGTTCTGCGCTCTGCAGTGTAAGCTGCTAAACCAAATAAACCTAAACATGAAATGATAATAGCTAACGTTGCAAACACCCTTGATAATTTGCTTATCAACTGTTCATTTTGAAACATTTGATTGAATTGATCATCCACAAACTGATAAGTGAAAGGATACGATGGATTGTCTTTTTTAATGATGGCTTCAATTTTTTTCAAACCCGTTTCAACATCTGTATTTGGTTTTAAACGCACATACATTTCATAGGTGTTTTTATATTCCGGACAATAAAACCAAACAGGGTCTGGTCTGCCATACATGTCACCATACATATAATCGTTTACAACGCCAACAATATTTAATACGGTACCGCTTGTATCGCCTTCCCAATGCAAGGTTTTACCCACTGCACTTTCATTACCCATTAATTTTTCAAGTGATTGGGTAATGAGTATGTTTACGCGTTTGGAACTTATGCTGTCTGTTATAACAAAGTCTCGGCCTTTAATAATTTTTAATCCGTAAGTATCCATAAAGCCGGGCGATACGCCACGGTTTGAAACTAATACACGGCTGTTTACAGGCTTTCCTTCCCACATTAAACCATTGGTGTTATTGCCGCCATATAAAGCGGTGTAATCGCTCAACGCAACATTTTGAACTACGCCTGTACCTAATACATCCTGTTTTATTAATTCGTAGTTTTTAGTGAATTCATCATTTGTATTTATCTCCAGCAAATTATTTTTATTAAAACCAAGACTGCGGTTTTTTACATGCTGTATTTGCTGGTAAATTATTATGGTGCTAACAATTAATATTATTGAAATACTAAACTGAAGTATCACCAGGCCTTTTCTTATAAATGATGCGCTGTTGCCTTTTAATTTCAATCCTTTTAAAACAAAAACAGGATTAAAAGAAGATAAGTATAATGAAGGATAACTGCCGGCAATTAATCCGCAAACAAGAGTGATTGCAATTATTGCAGCTATATGAACTGGATTGTTTAAGCCAAGCGTAAGTTGTTTTTGTACGAGTAAATTGAAAGCAGGTAAAACAAGCGACATTATTATCACAGCAAACACTGCAGATAATATTGCCATAAAAATGGCTTCGCCGATAAATTGAAATACAAGATTGCTTTTCCCTGCACCTAATACTTTTCGTACGCCAACTTCTCTTGCACGTTTTTCGCTGCGTGCTGTGGCAAGGTTCATAAAGTTGATGCACGCAATCATTAAAATTATCCATGCAATTATTGAAAATAAATGCACATATTCTATTCTGCCGCCGCCGGTTTGAACACCATTGTCAAATTCATTACGCAAATGCCAGTCATTCATCGTAAATAAAAATGGAACTGCATTTGCCTTTGGTTCTCTTTTTTGAATAAATCCAACCAACAATTTATCTACTGATGATGGTGTAACGTTTGGTTTAAGTTCAACATAAGTTGATAAACAATTGTTGCCCCAGC
>JAFBAF010000345.1 GCA_019247895.1 Parafilimonas sp.
AAAAAATATCATGCAGGTTATAAATGGTTATACTATACATGATATTAAAACCGCATTTAACGAAGTAAATTTTAAGATAGAAAATAAAATTATTGTCAACGTTGAATAAATCCCATTGGTGGTCTGTTATCTTCATAAGGATAACCCTTATATACAAGTATTATTTCATTCTTTTCTACTTGTATTGAAATTGGATCACCAAACAAAGTAATTTTATTTTGTTGAGCATATTCATCTCTATTAAAGTCGGGAGTATGCTGAAAACTTTTTCCTTTTGCAAGCGGTAATCTGATAATTATAAATTCTGTTTGATAATTCATTTTAAACAGGATTGTTTTAAAGCAAATTAAACAGAAAACAATTTTTTAAACAAAAATATCCGTTGAGTTCAATATTAGGTTAGGTGGAGACAAACGGATAGTCATTTAAAATAATTAAAGGCTTTCATAAATTATTGCAGCGCCCTGTCCAACACCAATACACATTGTTGCTACTCCATATTTTGCATTTCTCCTTTTCATTTCATGAAGCAACGTTGCAGAGATTCTTGAACCACTGCAGCCAAGCGGATGACCAATCGCAATAGAACCGCCATTTACGTTTATTTTGTTAATGTTGAGCCCAAGTTCATTAATACAGGCAAGAGACTGCGCAGCAAACGCTTCATTCAGTTCAACGAGATCTAAATCTGCAACATTCAAATCAGCTCTTATCAATGCTTTTTGTGTGGCAGGCACCGGCCCAATCCCCATGATGGAAGGATCAACACCGGCGACTGCCATGCTTTTAATTTTTGCAAGTGGCGTTAAATTGAAAGTTTTTACTGCTTCTTCGCTTGCTAACAACAATGCAGCAGCACCATCATTAATGCCGGAAGAATTACCTGCAGTTACTGTCCCGTCTTTTTTAAACGCTGGTTTTAATGCAGATAATTTTTCAATTGATGTTTCCCGCGGATGTTCATCTTCTGAAAACCATGTGATTAATCTTTCGCGGATCATTTCAACTGCAACAATTTCATCTTCCCATTTATTTTGTTTGAGAGCTTCAAAATATTTTTGCTGGGACGATAATGCAAACTCATCTTGTTGCTCCCGTGTTATATTAAAACGCTCCGCAACATTTTCTGCTGTTTCACCCATTGAAAATGGATAGTACATCCCGGCCAATGCCTTATTTGTAAAACGCCAGCCAATTGTTGAATCAACCATTTCAGGTTTACGATTCCATGCGCCTTCACTCTTCAACATAACAAATGGCGCACGTGTCATGCTTTCAACACCACCGGCTATATACAACATTCCTTCACCACACATAATTGCCCGTGCCGCATGCATAATAGCGTCTAACCCACTTGCACATAAACGATTTACAGTACAACCCGCAACTGTAACCGGCAAACCGGCAAGCAACGCAGCCATTCGCGCAACATTTCTATTGTCTTCACCAGCCTGGTTTGCATCACCTGCAATCACGTCTTCAATAGCATTTACATCAACAGGGTTGCGGTTTAGCAATGCAGAAATAACATGCGCTAATAAATCATCAGGGCGAATTGAACTTAATCTTCCGCCATATTTTCCAATTGGTGTGCGCACTGCATCAATTATATAACAATCGTTCATGTATAAATTTAAGCGGCTGCAAAGATAGACGCCTTTAATTTTTAGATGTGGTAAAAAAGTATAAGCATTAGATAATTTTTTCTTTGAGGCTGGTTAATGATGGTGTGATTGGAAACGAAAAGTAGCTGGACTGGACATGAAGCAGTACTGAAACTTTATCCTTATAAAATTATTCGTGTTACTGCAAGTACCAATAATAGTTTTCAAAAGTTGATTTTTCCTGATCAGACTTCTTCAAAATAAAATTCAAAATAAATTTGATTTCAATAAATTATTAAACTGCCAAATAAGAGTTTGGTATCCTTCAGAAAATTTCGTGATTCTGTTCAACTAACAAATTCTGCATACAGAAACATTATTTCAATTTCAAGTCACTTACCAGCATTGCATGATCACTCAGGTTTTCATCAATCATATCAAATTGTTTTATCGTGAAAGAAGTGTCAGGCAAAATGTAATCAATCCGCAACATTGGCGCTAAAGAATTGTATGTTTTGCCAACGCCTAACCCATTTTGTAAAAAAGCATCTTGCCGTTTACCCCGAATTCGGAAGTAAGTGTATGATGTTGGCACATCGTTAAAATCTCCGCATACAATTGAACGATGCAGCACAGAATCAGTTTGTGCATGAACAATATCGGCCTGGTTGCCGCGGTTGCTAAATGCCGCTTTCATTTTTATAAAAATATTTCTTGAAGCTTCGATAGATTGCTCATCTCGCTGTTTTATTTTATTCATCTCTGCATAATCTTCATTATTAAAGCCAAAGGATTGAAGATGTGTAGTGAAAATGCGGAGTGTGTCGTCGTTTATTTTTATATCCACATAAATTAAACTACCGGTAAAGTTTCCGGGATAATCAACTTTGCCTGAATCTATAATGGGATATTTTGAGAATACAATAGAACCTGATGTATAAAAACCGTTTTCTTTATTAAAATCTTTTGAATAAAAAAAGTTAGGAAACTGACCAGTGAATAAACCAATATTATCTGCGCCTTCACCCTGGGTATAAGAATGATTAAATTCCTGCAGGCAAATTATATCGGGATTAAGATCAAGAATTGATTGAGCAAGTTCTGTTCTGTTATGTTGTTTGATCTCTTTATTATTACTTAATCCATACATGTTGGCAACATTCCAACTTATCAATCTAAAAGTGCTGTCAGGTTTTTTTGTTAAATCATTGCTGCTAAAATGCGCGGCGAATGTTACACCAATTTGTTTTATACCAAACAACAAAACTATTAACGGTAATAATGCAAGTTTTGGTTTTGCTATCAGCCAAAAGAAAAAAATAAATACCAGCGAGAAAAATAAATATGGAAAAGTAAGGCCAAGAAAACCAACAAGCCACCAGTGTTGCGGGTTAAGATACGGTGCCAGCAATGTAAGTAAATACATAATGCAAACCACGATGGTAAGCAGGAGGAATATTTTTTTTATAACACGGCGTAATACGTTTGCCATTATTAAAAATAACGAATTGCAGTTAAATTTATTTCCATTGCAGATCTGTTATAACAGGATAATGATCAGAAAGTTTTTGGCTAATAACAGTACAATTGATCACTTTTAAGCGCTTATCCGCAAGGCAATAATCAATGCGAAGTATGGGAAGGATTTTATAAAACGTTGCGCCGAAACCGCTGCCTTTTTCCAAAAAAGCATCATTAAAATCACCCTTGATTAAATGATAAGTATAAGTGCAGGGTGTAGAATTCATATCTCCGCAATAAATAGCAGGTATAACAGCTCTTGAAAGTGCAGAGTCAATTATTATTGCTTCTTTTTGATGCAGTTGTTCTATTTCACGCAGCTTATATTGAATAGCTCTTTTTCGTTCGTAAGTAATTTGATATACGTCTTTTTTTACATTGTCAGTATCGCGGTATACTTCATACGATGCAAGATGTGCTGTATAAATTCTTACAAGCCGGTTGTTAAAATTAAGATTAGTATAGGCGAGATATTCAGTAGTGCCATCATTTCTTATTAAGATGCGGCCGCTATCTGTAAAAGGTATTTTGGAAAATATAGCTGAACCTCTTGTAACAACTCTGTCAAAATGATTAGCCGTAACCTGGTCAGCTGAAAAAAAATGATATTTATAGCCAAGCGAATCTAATTCATGACGCACTGAGATTCTCCATCGGCCGCCTTCCACATTTGTATATTCCTGCACACACAAAACGTCTGGTTTTTTTTCAGTAATGATATGCAACATTTTTGAGCGGGTTTCATTTTCCGGAGACAGGTTTACAAAGTCCTGTACATTCCATGTCATCACTCTCAAGCTTAGGCTGTCTTTTTTATCGTCGAATTTTTTGGGAAAATTGAATGCGATTGTATGTGACAAATTAAATATCGCCGGCGGCATACATATCAGCATCACCATCGCCAACTTTTTATTTATATAAAAATTGATGATAGCAACAATAAGAACAAGTATAAATAGATAAGGGAATGCTAAAGCAAAGAAAGTAATATAAGAGAAAGTGAGCGGTGCAATACCGGGGCTAAAACACGAAATAACAAACATCAGCAACAGAACAATGGAAAAGACGATCCACGCTGACTTAAAAAATTTTTTCATGTATAAAGCGGAATTAAACCAGGCTTTAAATATTTTCCTTGCTAGCCTTCTTTAAAAAATCCTTTTCTTCTTCAGTTAAAAAATGATAGCCTTGTTCATTTATTTTATCTAATATCTCATCAAGCTTTTGCTGGCTAAAATGATGTGTTTTTTCGTAAGGCTTGCGTGTTGTTTTGTAATAATGATCTTCGTTATGATATTTTTTTTCAGGATTAAAAAGATTGTTTATCCAATTTGAAAAATTGGTTAACCATGCGCCTAAATCGTTTCCTTTTCTAAGTTGATGCACAAACAGGAAACCTGTTAAACCGCTGCCAATGTGGGCCGCCGCAACTGCACCATTGCTTAAACCAATCGTACCGAAATCTATGGCTACAAATATTAAAGTTAGCACCCACAATGGAATACCGCCATTAAGCATTGGGAAGATACGATAGCCCGGTGTAAGTGCAGTTGTGGCAACGGCCACAGCCATTATAGATGTACCTGCACCCATTAAAGAATAAGCATCCGCATTAGCATGCATGGCTGGGATAGCATAGGCCGTAACAATAAAAATCAATCCGCCAAAAAAACCTCCATATAAATACACAGGAAACAATTTATTATTACCGGCAAGGTCTTGTAAAATATATCCGAAGCACCAAAGCCATAATAAACTGCTTATTAAATACCAAATGCTGTTGTGTGAGAACATGTATGTGAATATCGTCCACGGGCGGCTAAGAAGACGATAGCCTTCCGCCGGAACTGAAACCCATTTATCAATGTTATTGTCCGTTACAGCAGCATGGCCTGTTGTAAGATCATAAATAACTTTTATAAAAAGAATGCTTACAAAAAACAATGCGTTTAAAATAATAAGCCAGGTAAGGGCATTATTGTCTTCGCCCATCAAAATTCTTTTCCTGCTGTTCTGCTCTCTTACTGACATAAACTTAAGATTGAAAATACTAAACAATTTAATAAAATCTTTGCCGGTTATTTTTGTTCCAGAAATAAACCAATATCAACCCAAAAATTGCACCACCCAAATGTGCTACATGCGCTACATTATCACCTGCACTATTTTTTAGTGCTAAAAATAATTCTATCCCTATATATGCGATTACTATCCATTTTGCCTTTACAGGAATCGGAACAAAAATGATGTACATTAATGAATTCGGAAATAAGTACCCAAAGGCGGCAAGACAACCAAAAATTGCTCCGGAGGCGCCGAGGGTCGGTTCGTATAGTTCATTTATTACTTCTTGTTGTTGCCCGCCCGATAATTGATAAAAAGCTTCCACTCCCGGCCTTATTTCAAAGTACAGCACTGTCATGTGGCATAATGCTGCACCTATACCGCACACGAAATAAAAAATTAAAAATTTTTTTGGCCCCCACAAATTTTCGAGTACGGAACCAAACATCCACAAAGCATACATATTAAAAAGAATGTGCTCTATGCTGCCATGTAAAAAAAGATACGTAAAAAATTGCCAGGGTTTAAATAAAGGACTTTGCCATGCATGTAATGCAAAAAGGTTTTCAACAACGGTAATATTATCAGTGCCATGCGAGAAGGTCCTTTGTATTATGAACACCAATACATTTATGATAATAAGATTCTTAATTACCGGCGGTAAAATCTCAAATCTTGTTTGCCTGAATTCAGCCATTTTTAGTTTTACTGGTTTAATTTTATCAATTTTAGTTGCGCTACATTTTCTATATGATGTGTGTGCGGAAACATGTCTACCGGCTGCATTTTTTCAACCGAATATTTTTCACTTAAAATACTAATATCTCTCGCCTGTGTTGCAGGATTGCAGCTAACATAAACCATTATCGGCGCCTGTATCTGCAGCAATTTATCTAATAGTTTTCCATGTAAACCGGCACGTGGAGGATCTACGATCACAACATCCGGTGCGCCATGTTTTTCAAAGAAATGGTCATCGCAAATATCAGTCACATCACCTGTATAAAACGATGAATTTGCGATATTATTTAATGCTGCGTTTTCTCTGGCATCTGCAATAGCTTCATCAATCACATCCACACCAATAATTTTCTTTGCTTTTTCACTCACAAAAATGCCAATGCTGCCAGTGCCGCAATATAAATCATACACTATTTCAGTGCCTGTTAATTCTGCAAAATTTCGTGTAATTGAATACAGTTTTTCTGCTTGTTTTGTATTGGTTTGAAAAAAAGATTTCGGACTGATCTTATATTGGAAATTTTCAAGTTGCTGGGTTATAAAACCTTTGCCTTTTATAACCTGCGGTGTGAGATCATAAATACTGTCGTTACGTTTTTCGTTCAGCATGTATAACAAAGTTGTTATTTGCGGAAACTGTTGTAACATAAAATCAAACAGCAGTTTCATTTTTTGTTCATCCCGTTGCGCCAAAACAATGTTTACCATTATTTCGCCGGTGGTGGCAATGCGCACCATCATATTTCTTAAAAAACCTTTATGTTCCCTGAAATCATAAAAAGCAAAATTGTTTTGTCTTGCAAAATCTGCAATTGCATTTCTTAAAGTATTGGTAGGTTCGGTTTGCAGCCAGCATTTTTTAATTTCAACTACTTTATCGAAAACGCCTTTGGCATAAAAGCCCGCAACATTTTGTTGCGCCGCTGCTGTAATGTCTTCGTTATTTTTTCTTAATTGCCTGTATTCTTCTTCGGCAATAAATTTCTTTGCGGAAAAGGAATATTCAATTTTATTACGATAAAACCTGGTTTCATCAGCGCCGGCAATAGGTAATAATTCGGGCAATTGAATTTTACCGATCCTTTTTAAAACATCATAAACCTGGCGCTGCTTATATTCCAACTGTTTTTCGTATGGAAGCATTTGCCACTGGCAGCCGCCGCAAACGCCAAAATGCTGGCAAAACGGAACAACCCTGTCTTCAGAATATTTTTTTATGTTTAACGGGAAGCCTTCTGCCCAGTCTTTTTTGTTTTTATACAATTGAACATCTGCAACATCGCCGGGAACAGTGTTTTCAACAAAAATTACTTTACCGTTTTGCCTGCCAAGACTTTTTCCTTCGGCTGCATAATTTTCAATTAATAAATCTTCAACAATTATTTTTTGCCTTTTCACTTTGGCAAAAATAAGATGCCCGCCCCAACCCTAAATGGACTATATAAGTGGTAACACAGAATTGCGAATTTATTGGTGTTGCAAAAAAAACAAACTTTGCATTTTGTGTATTAATAACTTCAGAAAAATTCAAATCATAATTGACTATTATATAAAATTGGTAAGGGGAAGAAAGTATTTAGAAACGAGGCCAGTTGGATTAAGAGCGAATTGAGCCCCCCTTGCGTGAGTAAGTGAAAGCAGTTTAGAAAAAGCTAAAAAATAATTATGCTGGAATTCTTCTTCATTTTTTTCATTCAATTTTATAAACTGTTTCAAATTATCAATGAAGAATTCAGTTTCTACAACTAATTTATAGTATGCTGCTTTCTTTAATTGAAGTTCATATGTTACTGTTACATCAAACAAATTTGTTTCATCGTCAATTTGAGTTGTGACATTTAGGCTATATGTAATATCTTCTTTTGCATAAATAGTATCATCATTGGCTATAAAATATATATCGTTAGTAAGAACCTTAACATGTCTTAACGCATAACGAATATTAGGATTATTTTGTGAAGCTTTTTGGCGCTGTTGTCTTTGCTTTGATTTAGTAGGCATCCATACAGACGTTTAATTCATAAGCTTTTTGTTCAATCTGAGACACTGCATTTGCATCATTTAATGAATGTATTAAAGCTATAGACTTATTATTTTTTGTTTTGGCCTTTTCCAAAGGTAAAATCGGCTCGTAAGGCTCAGCGGCTATATCCAAATTAACGATTTGTAAAACATAAGATACTTTTTTAGCCTTCTTACGGAGCTTATAGCTAAATCGTAAAAGAAAAAAACAAAAAATTAAACCACAACCTGTGATAATATAACTAATAAAATTAAGCATGATGACCTTCAATTAATTTAATTACATAATTATTTGCATCATAGCTAAACCATCCAGAAAGTATTACAATAATTATACTAAAACCTTTTAAAATCGAAATTCCAGTATTTGTGTCATTGTCGTCTGACATAAAGAAAATCATTAATGGGGCACAGCAAAAAATAATTCCTAAAGCCGAAAATGCAGCAACAGAAACCTTTTCTTCAAATTTTCTTGAACCTATAAGATTTAAATTTGAAAGATTAATTGCCAACCCAGCAAATAAAAGATCTTTGTAATCAAAACAAGCAATATTAGCTTTTGCAGCAACAACCAAGCGAATTCCCATCGGTAAGCAACTGCCAATAATTGTAAAAATAAACCATAGCCATTTACCTTCCTTACCTCTTATATATTTCTCAATAAAGCTCAAGTTGGTTGAAATATGCAGTAAATATATATAACGTTTTAGTTACAAAAATAGTTTATAGGTAAAATTATTTAGTTTCCGCCCTTGTAGGTGTTCTTCACCAACAAGCCTCTAGCGTATAAATTATCCTTCATAATGTGTAAGAAAGTTCCATCGTTTATCTTCATTGTAACAGAATGATGCTGATGAGTAAACATAATCTTCCGGTAATTTACATAATCCTGCGCGAATGGGATTAAGATGAATATATTCCAGCTTTTGTAAAAACACTGCTCTGCTAAAAAGTGGAACACTCAAAGCATTTCTTTCCCAAATTTGATATGTCCTGTAATAATGGTTGAAAGGCACGCTAATTATATTGAATTAACAAGTTAAGAATTTGTTGGTGAGGAACACCAACAAAGGCGTAAATAAATAAAATCAGCACCATTAACACGCCGGTTTATATCAACAGTCATTTCATAAGTAAGAAACCTGTTTTACATACACTTAACAAAAGCAAAAAGATATTGAAATATATTTACGCCAATTTTTAAAGCATGAGGATATTAATAGCTGCTGTTGCTTCCGTTTTATTTTCATTTTCAATTAAAGCACAGCAACCGCCACCCGGCTACCAAATAACTGTAACCACCAATTATAAAAATGCTCAATTGTATTTGGGTGATTATTATGGTAAACGCAAACTGCTTGCAGATTCTGCCATAGCAGACAGTAAAGGTGTTGCAGTATTTAAAGGCAATAAAAAGTTGCCGGAAGGCATTTATTTTATCGTTTCACCTGATCGTGTGATCTTATTTGAAATATTAATGGATTACGGGCAACATTTCACCGTGTTTTCAGATTCAACAAAACCCGGAGAAATAAAATTTACAGGTTCGCCGGATAATGATGTGTTTGCAGCCTATTCTTCTTTTCTTGCTAAAATATCTCCTAAACTCACCAGCTTGCAGCAGCAATTACACACGGCAAAAAATGCAACTGATTCTGCAGCAATAAATAAAGAACTGGCAAAAACAGCGGCTGAATTAACGGCATATAGAAATAATGTAATCAACAACCAGCCAAACTCAATGCTTGCCACGCTGCTGAACGTTGCAAAAATTCCTGACCGTCCGCAAATACCAATTGTAAATGGCAAGCCTGATTCTTTGGCTCCGTTTTATTATGTAAAAAATCATTATTGGGATAATGTAGATTTTACAAACGATATTGTAATTCACACACCATTTTTTGAACCGAAACTTGAAGATTATTTTAAGTATTATGTTTCTCCTGATCCTGATTCAATAATAAATGAAGTGAATTACATGCTGCTTTCTTCAAGAGAAACAAAAGAACTGCATGATTACTTGTTGGGAAAATTTACTGATAAATATATTTCACCCGAATACATGGGGCAAGACAGAGTGTTTTTGTTCTTGTTTGAAAACTTTTATGCAAAAGGTGATACAACATGGCTGAATGAAAAGCAGCGCAAATATATTTTTGACCGTGCTTATAGTTTAATGGCAAATCAATTAAATGCACAAGCTTCGCCGCTTGAATTGACTGATACATCAGGAAAATCAGTTTCATTGTATGATATAAAAGCGCCGCTTACATTTGTTGCGTTTTGGGATCCGCATTGCAGCCATTGCCAGGCGCAAATTCCGAGGCTCGATTCTTTTTATGAGGCGAAATGGAAAAATGAAGGCGTACAAGTGATGGC
>JAFBAF010000362.1 GCA_019247895.1 Parafilimonas sp.
GGCCTGTTGTAACAAGCGTTTCACAAGCTACTTTACTGTCTTCATCAAAAGCAAGAAAATTATCAATCAGTGCATCAGAAATCTGGTCGGCAATTTTATCGGGATGTCCTTCAGACACACTCTCGGAAGTGAATAAATAAGGCATAATTTTTTTTTACAGGGTGCAAATATATGCTATGAATAAAAATTATTTAATTGGCGAGTACACAATATGTAATCTCATTTTGTATTGGCTGTTGGTTCCGCCTCCTAATCGTACCCTGCCTACACCAACCGTATTTAATGCCGGCGAAGAAATAGGGACCGCAAAAGTAACTGTTGAATCTGTAAAAATATATTGATTGTAAGGCGCAGTAAGTGCGAGATTAAAAAGCTTGCCCCCCTTTGTTACAATGTTTTGTACATACCGGGATATATCGAAGCTATAATAAGATGAACCACCGGGGGCTGTTTTGGGTGAAACGCCAAATGCATAAAGATTATTTATTGCGCCAGACTGAAATGTTATATCAAAGGGAATAACAAACCTGCGGCCCGAATCTTCATTTATAGCTGATAGGAAAAGATTAGGTGGTGTTAAATATTTATCATTACTGCTGCTAAGATCAGGAACCTGGTACATTAAAATTTCTGCCCGGTGTATAATTGCATTTGGCATGCCCAGTACCGACCTGATATTTATGTTCGCATAAGTTCCGGGATTTGTTTGCATGAAAATTAGATCCTGGTTGCTATCATTGCTTGAAACATAAGAAGGTATTTGTGTGTTTTGATAACTTCTTATAATTGAGTTAGAGCTTGCAGATGATAAAACATTAGGTGCAAACCTTCTTGAAGCAGTATCTGCTCTGCTTGCTGTATGATAATATAGGGATAAGTGCGTTGCAGTGTCGAGCAGGTTTATACGCAGCAATGCATTACTTGTTGGGTTTATTTCTGGTTCTACAATTATGCCTCTTACCGCATTGTAAAAAGTTGAATCGTTTTGATAAACGCTTGCACTATCATAATTTATAAGCTGTTGTCCAAATAAATTATTTAACCTTATCCTGATTTGGTTAGTTGTTGGTTCTTTATTAAACGCTGTTGAATCAACGTCGTTTAACCGTGTTATATCAACATCAGCGGCACCAAACTCCGATGTGAGTTCCTGTGCTTTCTCAAAGGTTGTAGTGGTTTTATAAGCTGAATCATTACTGAATACTTGTTCAGGGTCCATCTCATATACATGCAGTCTGAGATGCGGAATGGTATCTCCCCAGGCAGAATGATAGCTAAGGCAAAGTACAACTGAATCCAATACTACTGTGTCTTTATTATAACCAAGCGAAAAGGGGTTGGCTGTGGGCGCTATTTGAAAGTTAAGCGATGCTCTTGTTGTGCCAAAAATCGGATCATTTACATAACCTAAAACATGATCATCAGAAAGACCTACATATGCGGTATCAAATCCTGCGTTTTTACTAATTACATCAAGTACAGTATCTTTTGTTGTAACGCCGTCAACCGGGGGTATTAATCCTGCTCCAATATCTGTAGTTACAATTTTTGTACATGAAAAATAAAGTACAGCACCAAGCAAAAAAAAAGTAAATATTTTAAAACTGGAGAGGGATAAATTCATGAATTTTTACTTCGCCGCAAGCTCGTTATACAATTCTAAATAGTCTGTTAAATCACCTTCTTTATTGTAGGGCAGGATCTTTTTTCCCTTTGATTTAGCAAATTCTTCAACTAATTTTTTTTCAACTTTTTCCGCTCCGAATGTTATTGCATCTGCATAAAATGCACCGCCTTTAAACATTGCAGTATTGTTGGCTTCTTTATATAATTCGAGCTCTTTATCTTTTATGTTGGCATGAATACTTGCTTTTTCAAGAAACCCTTTTCCAAGCTTTTCCTTAAATGTATTTTGCCCAATTGTAAATACAACTTTACTGTGCAAAAAAACAGGTTCACGCTTATACACCGTTTTTAGATACATTGGAATTAAACCGGTCATCCAGCCGCTGCAATGAATAATATCCGGCGGCCAGCCAAATTTTTTTACAGTCTCCAAAGCGCCTTTGCAAAAGAAAATTGTCCGGAGATCATTGTCATCGTACCAGTGATCATTCTCATCATGAAAAATATATTTTCTCCTGAAGAAATCCTCGTTATCCAAAAAATAAACCTGCAATCTTGCATTTGGTAATGATGCGACCTTTATCTGCAAAGGATGATCATCATTATCAATGGAAACATTAATCCCGGATAATCTTACCACTTCATGTAACCTGTGCCTTCTTTCATTGATCACTCCAAAGCGTGGCATTACACAACGAACTTCCCACCCGTTATCATTACATTTTATAGCCAGCTTATTAACAATTTCAGCAAATTCAGTTAGCTCAAGGTAAGGCGACATCTCTGTGGCTATAAATAAAATTCTTTTCTTTGTTGACATTCAAAAACCTTGTTTTTACCTAACTCAAAAAAAATTAAAGAGTGCAAAGGTAAAGAAATGCTTTTTAAATTAATTAATTCCGGAATTTGAATGCTGTTAAAATCCCTGCAATGATTTTATTTAAAACTGCCGAAACACTGCAAAAAGAACTGGAAAAACTTCGCAGCAAAAACTTAAAAATAGGTTTTGTACCAACAATGGGCGCTTTGCATGCTGGTCATTTATCGCTGATTGATGAATGCAAAAAGCATTGCGATGTTGTGATATGCAGCATTTTTGTAAACCCAACCCAATTCAATGATAAAAATGATTTTGAAAAATATCCTGTTACAATTCAAAATGATATTTACCTGCTTGAAACCAATAAAACTGATATTCTTTTCTGGCCTTCAATCAACGAAGTATATAAAGATGGTATTGAGGATTTGCAGCATTTTGATTTAGGTTATTTAGAAACAATATTAGAAGGTAAGTACAGGCCCGGGCATTTCCAGGGAGTTTGTAATGTGATGTATCGTTTATTGAACATTGTACAACCTGATTACCTTTTTTTAGGCAGGAAAGATTACCAGCAATACCTGGTTTTAAAAAAAATGATGCAGCAATATTTTTCAAACATCAATATCACCGCGGTTGATATTAAACGAGAAGAGAATGGTCTTGCTATGAGCAGCCGTAATATGCGTTTAAGCGAAGAAGCAAAAAACAAAGCCGCTTCAATTTACCAGTCGCTGCAACTCATAAAACAAAATATTTCAGAAGAAAATTTTGATATATTGAAAGTAAAAGCAAGCCAAACATTATTACAAAACGGCTTTGATAAAATTGACTATGTAGAAATTTGTGACGCTGAAACTTTGTTATCGGTTAATAAATTAAATGGTAAAAAGCCAATTGCACTTATTGCTGCATTCATAGAAGGTGTTAGACTAATCGATAATATTTTATTAACTAAGATTCATTTATTATAATCTGTCCAACCTTCCTCCATCAACTCTTATTGCAGCGCCTTGTACAAAAGCCGCTTCATCAGAAGCGAGATAAGCAATAACATCAGCAATATCTTCAGGCTTGCCAACATCAGTCATTTCTATTTTTTCCAAACCTGCTTTTACGTTTGGGTTATCCCATAACATTGGCGTATCAATAGCACCAGGCAATACAGCGTTTACGCGAATTTTTTTCGGCTTCCCCTCAACAGAAGCAGAACGTGTAAGTGAAAGTAAGGCAGATTTTGCGGCCGCATAGGTTGCAACATTCGGCGTAGTTTCAACCGCATGTATACTTGATACGTTTACAATAACACCGCCGCTTTTCATTTTTAAAAATGCTTGTTTGGTAAAAAAGAAAGCACCTAACAAATCAACGCTTAAAATTTTCATCCAGTCATCTTCAGTCTGTTCTTCAATTTTTTTAAAGATCATCATGCCCGCATTATTTACCATCACATCAAAACCGCCTAAATTCTTTATTGCGCCATCCACAGTGGCTTCAACATTTTGTTCGTTGCTTACATCACATACACTCAGCCAAACATCTGCTGCACCTGCATTTCTAACTTCTGTTTCTGCCTGTTTTAATTTGTCGGCATTTATATCCGCCAATACAATCTTTGCTTTTTCTTTTGCGAAACGTTTTGCAGTTGCTAATCCAATACCACTTGCAGAACCGGTTATGATCACAACTTTATTTTCAAATAACATAATTTAATTTTTTGCTGCATTTAATAATCTTGAAGTGCTTTGTTCACCATTTTCTTCTTTATCTGCACTTTCATTTTCTTTCTCACTTGCCTTATTGTCTTGTGGCAAAACGATCGGTACACTCAAGCAAACACTTTGTGTTGGCAATACTTCTTTCCAGTTTGTAATTATTTGTTTATATGCTTCACCAACAGGACGGATATTTCTGTTCATGTCAAACAAGCCAAGCGGGTTTACATTGCCATTATTTTCACGCAAAGCTGTATCCCAATCTACCTGGTCAGTTAAAGAATACCATGTAAAACCAACAATAGGAATTCCATCATTTCTTACGCGAATTACATTTGCCCATTCTTTCCACAACCAGTTCACCGCCTCATCACCATTTGGCCCTTGTTGCAGGTTTGTTTCTGTATGCATTACAGGCAACTGGTATCGCTGATAATATTGGGTGGTGATAACATGATAACCGAATACTTCACCTGCAGAACGGGTGGTTCCATCTTTACAAACACGATGTTCGTTGGTTACATAATAATCATTGCCCATAATACAATGATGTTTTAAATTGTTATGGAGGAAGAAATGATACTCATCTCTTGTCATTCCGTTATCCATCAAATATTCATACATATCGCTTTCTATACGTTTGCCATAATTAAGATCGAGTGAAAGAAAACGTCTTGCATTCATCAACTCAGCAGGTTTTATTGCATTGGGGTTTTCTGCATGATAATATTCTGATGATTCACTTTGAATAAAGATAGCATCAGGACGTACTTTTAAAATGGCACGCATTGCCAGCACATTTGCTTTTACAATATGCTTTAATGCAGTAACGAAACTCTGGTCTGTTGTAAGCTGTTCATTCCACCAGCCATAATAAGCGGAGAATAATGCGCAGATGTACATTTCGTTTACCGGTGTATATAATTGAATCCATGAGTAACGTTGCGCAAAAGCACCTGCATATTCAGCAAATAATTTTGGAAAATCAGGGTTTTGAAAATTGCCAATCCAATCGGGCACACCAAAATGGCAAAGGTCTGTTATAGGAATTATTTTTCTTTGTTTCAGTTCCCCAAAAACTTCATCAGCAAAACTCCAGTCGTACTTATTATTACCCAAAAATGTTTTATGCAATGGCGCACCGTATCTTAAAAACTTTATTCCTAATTGCTGAACTAATTCAAAATCTTTCTTCCAATAGGTATAATGCTTTCCCTTTTCCAACTCGTCTATTCTAAACTTGCCGTTTTGTATTGTTGGATTGCTGTTTTCAATTCCGGTGGCAAACATGAATCCTCGAAACATATAATTATAAGTGTAAAAGTTGTGCCAGGCAATTTCTTGCATAATATCTCTTTGTAAATTGTGTTCATTATGGCAGAAATAAAAACAAAACAGACCGATAAAAATGTAGTAAAGTTTTTAGATACTATTTCTGACGAAACAAAGCGTAAAGACAGTTTTGAAATAATAGAACTGATGCAAGAAGTTACAGGCTTGCCACCTAAAATGTGGGGCACAAGCATTATTGGTTTCGGAAGTTATCATTACAAATATGAAAGCGGGCATGAAGGTGATATGTGCATAATAGGCTTCTCGCCACGCAAAAATAATATTGCTATTTATGGAATGGGCGGCGAAGAAAGAAACAAAGATTTATTGGCTGCGCTTGGCAAACATAAAACCGGCAAAGGCTGTTTGTACATTAATAAGCTGAGTGATGTGAATGCTGATGTTTTGAAAAATATTTTTAAAGCATCGTTTGAATATTTAAATAAGAAGTATAATGGCTAAATACATACTTACTAACTCAAAATAGCATTGTTGAAAACCTATAAAATTCAGCTTATATCTTACACAAATTCGATGATTGTAAAATTTGCAATCCCTCCACTTTTGTTTATTTC
>JAFBAF010000023.1 GCA_019247895.1 Parafilimonas sp.
TTTTAATACCGGTATTTTATTCTTATAATCTTTACAGAAAACAAACAAAAAACTCGCATCAATGAAAATAAAAATCATCATACTTGCAATAACCTTATTTATGTGTAATAAGATGAATGCACAAACTAATTTTTCAGGAACATGGAACGGAACGCTGAACATTGCGGGCCAGTTACATCTTGTATTGCATATTACACAACTTGCTGATGGAACATATTCCGGCACGCTCGACAGTCCTGATCAAAATGTTACAGGCATAAAATGTGATAAAGTTGTAGCACAAGCAGGTTTGCCCGGCAGCAGTTCACTTAGTTTTACTATTGATAAATTAAAAGTAAGTTATACAGGAAAACTTGTAAACGATTCTACCCTCAGCGGCACTTTCACGCAAGGCGTAAATATTCCTTTGGATTTTCATCGTTCAGATGTAGCATATGTAGCAAAGCAAATTAATCATCCGCAAACACCAAAGCCACCATTTCCATACAAAACAGAAGATGTAACATATACCAACAATGGTTTGCAATATGGCGGCACACTTACTGTTCCGCAGGGCAATGGAAAATTTCCTGCAGTGCTTTTAATTACCGGCTCAGGTCAGCAGGACAGAGATGAAACTATTTTTGGTCATAAGCCTTTTGCAGTGCTTGCAGATGCGCTTACCCGTGATGGCTTTGTTGTATTAAGGGTTGATGACAGAGGCATTGGAAATAGCACCGGAAACTTCGCAACCTCAACTACCGCAGATTTTGTAAAAGATGTAAATGCTTCTGTTGATTATTTAAAAACACGTGCTGAAGTAAATGATAAAAAAGTGGGCTTGCTTGGTCACAGTGAAGGTGGAATGATTGCGCCGGTTGTTGCATCGCAAAGAAAAGACATCGACTTTATTGTTTTATTAGCTGCGCCCGGCGTAAAGATTATTGATTTAATGGCAGAACAAAATGCAGCAGTATTGAAATCCGTTGGCGTAGATGCAACAATTGCAGAAAACATTAAGCCGGTTTATAAACAAAATGTTACAATCATTAACAGCGCACCTGATACTGCTACCGCAAAACAAAATTTGCTTCAATATGTAAATGACTGGTATAGCAAAGCAGATACTGCAACATTAAATGCGCTTGGTTTTAGATCGCCCAATGATGTGCAGGCTTATGTGCATGATTTAATAGCTGAATATTCAAATCCCTGGTTCAAATATTTTTTACAATTTGATCCGCAGCCATATCTCACACAACTTAAAAAAGTAAAAGTGCTTGCGCTGAATGGAAGCAAAGATATACAGGTTGTGTCTCAGCAAAATTTACCCGCGGTAAGAAGCGCTTTGGTGCAAGGTTCAACAAAAACATTCGAGGTAAAAGAATTGCCCGGCTTAAATCATTTATTTCAAACATGCCATACATGCACCGTTGCAGAATACGGGCAGTTAGAAGAAACAATTGCGCCTGTTGCATTGCAAACAATTACTGATTGGTTAAATCAAAATGTGAAGTAAGAATAAAACTATCTTAAGCCCAAGATTTTTTTTGTTACCGGCAATTGTTCTTTGTGGCATCGTTCCTTGTGTCACTCCCTTGTACTGAATATTTTCATGGCAGCATAAATCAATGGGAATGAGAGGAACGTAGCATTTAATATTGACCTTATTTTATTGGTGAGGAACATGCTTAGAAGGCTTGAAATCAACCGTAGAAGAATGTGAATAAGCAAATATTAATATGGGCAAAAAGCTAATAAATTTGTGATGAAAAATTAATAAATTAGAAAACTTAAATGAAAGATTTAGAAGTATTAGTTGGCGATAGTTTAGAGGTATTACCAAAGTTACCAAGCGAATCCATACAATGCTGTATTACATCTCCACCTTATTGGGGATTGAGATTATGAACATTCTGCACAAATTGGGTCAGAATCTTCTCCGGTTGATTATGTAAAAAATCTGGTAAAAATATTTAAGGAGGTGAAACGCACACTGCGGAATAATGGAACTCTATGGCTGAATATTGGTGATGGCTATGCGCGTAATGGTGGTGTTGGAAAACATGGTCCAAATGCAATAGTAGGAAATACAAAAAAGCAAATCCAAAAACGAAATTGCAAAGTGCCAGCTTGTTGGGGCCTCAAGGACCGCGACCTTTTAGGAATACCCTGGCGTGTTGCTTTTGCACTCCAGGAAGATGGATGGATTCTGCGTTCTAAAATTACATGGGTTAAAAAAAATCCTATGCCTGAAAGTGTAAAAAATCGTCCTACTAATGCAACAGAAGAAATTTTTCTTTTTGCAAAATCACAGAGCTATTATTATAACGCCGAAAATGTTAGAGAACAAAGTGGTGCTAATCTTAGAAATTACTGGATATTAAATCAAGAAGCAGGAAAGTATGGACATCCGGCTGCGTTCCCTCGTGAGCTTGCTCGTAGATGTATTCTACTTGGGTCGAATGAAGAGGATATTATAATTGACCCTTTTGGCGGATCAGGAACAACAGGCATAGTCGCAAACGAACTTCACCGCAAAGCAATTATTGTTGAGTTGAATCCAACTTATGCTGAGATGGCACTATCAAGAGGTTTGTCCATTCAACCGAAATTCCCATCTTTTGTTGCAGAAGATTAATAAATCAATCAATGGCTCAAAAACAAGGTTCAAAAAAACTCATTTTAGAATTTTTCCTGCAGAATATTGGAAAGGTTCTTGAATCCAGACAAATACAAGCAGCAAGTGGAGGTGCTTCAGAATGGGCGAGGCGTGTGCGTGAATTGCGGAACGAAGACGGCTATCAAATATTAACGCACAAGGACAGAGCCGATCTCAAGGCTAATCAATACCTAATGGAGACAACAAAACGCATCCCTGCATTTGCTCGCAATATTTCAAAAGAAACACGTGCTTGGGTATTAGAAAGGAATGGATACACCTGTCAAATGTGTGGACTTGCTGCCGGTGACCCAGATCCGTTTAATCCTGGCAGAACAGTAAGATTAACTATGGGACATATTTTAGATAAATCAAAAGGCGGCGATGACTCTCCACAAAATTTAAGAGCTATCTGTACAAACTGCAACGAAGGACTTCAAAATACTGCGCTACCTAAACCTGATCGAGTTTATTTACTAGCGCAAATTCGGCGTGCAACAATAAATGACCAACAAGCAGTACTTGAATGGTTACTTAGAAAATATAATAAGCGATTAGCAGAATAAGATATTCAAGGCCGGCATGTGTCGGGTATCTCGGTAAAGTTTGAGACTTTGCCGCATCTTTCAAATCAAAAATAGTATTTCAATCTTTCTACGCTTATTCCAAACCTCAACTACACAAAACGAAACTTCGTTTATTTAAAACAAGGTTTCGTCTGCATTAACTTAAGTTTCATTTATAGCAAGTCAAACCTCGTTTGCAAGAAGCGAGACTTCATTTATATAAAATCAAATTTCCCTCTTAAGAAACAAGCTTCGTTTATTGCAAACTAAATTTAGTTTACACTTTTCCAGGCTTCAAACTGGCTT
>JAFBAF010000086.1 GCA_019247895.1 Parafilimonas sp.
CGAAGACAATTATGATATGGTAAGCGGCTGGAAAAAAGTCCGTTACGATAATAAGTTAACGAAAAACATTCCTTCTAAAATTTTTAATGCAGCAGCAAGATCTATATCGCATATTCCGCTGCACGATTTTAATTGCGGTTTAAAAGCCTATCGCAGAAAAGTTGTAAAGAGTATTGAAGTATATGGTGAAATGCATCGCAATATTCCTGTGCTGGCAAAGTGGGCAGGCTTTAGAAAAATAGGTGAAAAAGTTGTTGAACATCGTCCGAGAAAATACGGCGTTACCAAGTTCGGCTGGGAAAGATTTATCAATGGTTTTCTCGATCTTTCTACATTAACTTTTGTTGGCCGCTTTAGTAAAAGACCAATGCATTTTTTTGGCTTATATGGAACTTTATTTTTTTTATTTGGTTTGCTTAGCAGTTTGTTTTTGATCATTGAAAAACTTACGCATACGGAATATGGCTTAACAAATAAACCGCTGTTTTACATAGCGCTTGCAGTAATGATAATGGGTATGCAATTATTTCTTGCAGGCTTTATTGCAGAGCTTATTGTGCGCAACGCAACTGATAGAAATAATTATCTCATTGAAAGGAAAATTGGAATTAGTTAATGGCATCTGTTGTCATCATCGGTCCGGCACACCCGTTGCGTGGTGGCCTTGCATCTTTTGATGAAAGATTAGCACGGGAATTTCAAGCTCAAAATTTTGACACCACTATTTATACATTCTCATTACAATATCCTTCATTCTTATTTCCCGGTACATCGCAATATTCAACAGAGCCTGCACCAAAAAATTTGAACATAAAAGTTTGCATTAATTCAATCAATCCGCTTAACTGGATACAAGTTGGAAGAGAATTAAAAAAATTAAAACCCGATATAATTGTTGTGCGTTATTGGTTGCCATTTATGGGGCCATGTTTAGGAACAATATTGCGAATCGCTAAAAAAAATCATCATACAAAAATTGTATGCATTGCAGATAATGTATTGCCGCACGAAAAACGCATTGGTGATAAACAATTCACTTTTTATTTTTTAAAACCGGTTGATGCATTTATAACTATGAGTGAAAAAGTTTTAGATGATTTAAGACTATTCACTAACAAACCTGCGCAAAAAATTGTGCATCCTTTATATGATAATTTCGGTGAGCAAATTTCAAAAGCAGAAGCAAGAAAATATTTAGCGTTGAATGTTAATGATAAAATTATTTTGTTCTTTGGTTTTATTAGAAAATATAAGGGACTTGATATTTTACTGGAAGCAATGGCTTTGCTGAAAAAACAAATTCCATACTCCAAATTCCAAATTCCTAAATTGCTTATAGCAGGCGAGTTTTATGAAGACCGGAAAATATATGATGACTTTATTGAAAAATATGAATTGCAACCTTACATAATTCTCAGAACAAATTTTATAAATGATAGTGAAGTAAAGTATTATTTAAGTGCTGCAGATTTTGTAATTCAGCCTTACAGGAATGCAACACAAAGCGGTGTTACGCCACTCGCTTATCATTTTGAAAAGCCAATGCTTGTTACAAATGTTGGCGGCTTACCTTCATTGGTGCCTGGCGGAAAAGTTGGATTGATTGCAGAACCAAATGCAGAAAGTATTGCAGAAAAAATTTTAGATTTATACAACATTGGCGAGGAACATTTTTTGCCACATTTGCGTGAAGAAAAAAAGAAATATAGCTGGAGTATTTTGGTTGATACAATAAATAATTTAAAAGTCAAAATTCAAAATTCAAAAAACAGTTAACGATTTTAATTTTAAGGCTCTTGACTTTTGCCTTTTTAATTTTGTATTATTATGATTTACAGAAGCAGGGCTCCATTAAGAATTGGTTTAGCAGGCGGTGGCACTGATGTTTCGCCGTACAGCGATGAATTTGGCGGTGCTATTTTAAATGCGACAATTTCTCATTATGCACATGCGGTTATCGAACCAAATGAAAATGGAATTAAGATACAGGCAATGGATCGCAAAGAAGAACAACTGCATAATTGTAATGACGCGTTGCCAACTGATGGGACCTTAGATTTACATAAAGGTGTGTTTAATCGTATTCAAAAGGATTTTGGAATTCCAAATAAAAATTTTTGTTTAACCACTTATGTTGATGCACCTGCAGGCAGCGGTCTGGGAACTTCATCAACATTAATGGTTGCTATAATTGGCGCATTTACTGAAATGTTGAAATTGCCATTGGGCGAGTACGATATTGCACATTATGCCTATGAAATTGAGCGCAAAGATTTGCAGTTGGCTGGCGGCAAACAAGACCAATATGCAGCAACATTTGGCGGTGTAAATTTTATGGAGTTTTATGCTGATGATAAAGTAATTGTAAATCCTTTGCGCATTCGCAATGAGTATTTGCATGAATTGGAAAACAATTTGGTTTTATATTTTACAGCAACAAGCCGTGAGTCTGCAACAATCATTAAAGAACAACAAAAAAATGTGTTGCAAAAGAATGAAAAGTCAATTGAGGCAATGCACCAGTTAAAAGAACAGGCACGCAGAATGAAAGAAGCTTTGTTGCGTGGTCGTTTGAATGAAATTGGTGAAATTTTAGAT
>JAFBAF010000186.1 GCA_019247895.1 Parafilimonas sp.
TGGTCAAAATATAGCTGATCAAAATGTAAACAACCAGGTCCAGAATGTGCATGATAATCCTTCAGCAAATGAGGCAGCAATAACAGATAAAGCAGAAGACAGAAAAGCAAGCTACGTTCGTCCGATAAAATTAATTTCAAAACAAGCAGAATATTTGAAACAGCAAAATAAATTTCCTGTTACTCAAATTACTTTGCCTTCAAAATCAATTGAGCAAAAAACAACAAATACAAACCCATCTTCCAAACCATTCGATCCCTCTGTAATTAATAATGTTCCCGAAGACAATACTTACAACGATCCAGTACCTGCAAATAATGGTGATTTAAATGCCGCTAATGCAAGACCTGTACGCAGAAGAACAAATGGTGCTGATATTGGTGGCAATACATCAATACAAAAAAATCAAACAGCAACTATAAAAACAAGTAACATAAGATCAGGTGCAAACTATGTTAATGTGCCTGAATACGTTGAAATGACTAATGGAAGCGCTGATCTTAAAATCCAAAATGTAAGCGGTGTAGATCTTGATCTTGTTGTTGTTGATGTACAATATTTTGATGCTTCAGGTCGCTTTCATAAGGGTGAAACATTGTACCTGCACAATTTAAAGTCAGGCAAAAATATTATTGTAAAAACACCGAAGGATATTAATGCACAACATGCAACTGCCAAGGTTTCTTTGGTAAGCTCTGATGCAAACAACCTGTATGTTGTTGGTGATAATTGATTCTTCTTTTCAAACCTTACATTTGCGGTTTAATTATTTGTGATGCCGGTTGATAACAACACGAAACATATTCTGTTATTTGGTGCAGGTAAATCTGCAACTGTACTCATCACTTACCTTAAGCATCTTTCAAATGAAAAAAACTGGCAAATTACTGTTGCTGATGGTGACTTAAAACTTGTTAGGCAAAAAGTTGGCAGGCAGGAAAATGTGCATGCCGTTTCCGTTGATGTAATGAAAGAAGATGAAAGGCAAAAGTTAATAAGTAGCGCAGACATTGTCATCTCTTTAATGCCCCCACAGTTGCATTATTTAATTGCTGTTGATTGTTTAGCTTACAAAAAACATTTGCTTACCGCCTCTTATGTTGATGAGGATATTAAAAAGCTTTTACCCCAAATTAAAGATAGCGGCGTTTTGTTTTTATATGAAATGGGTTTAGATCCAGGCATTGATCACATGAGTGCCATGCAACTCATCCATTCCATAAAAAAACAAGGTGGAAGAATAACTTCATTTAAGTCGCATTGCGGCGGTTTAATTGCGCCTGAAAGCGATAATAATCCATGGCATTATAAAATAAGCTGGAACCCGCGCAACATAATTTTAGCAGGAAAAGCAGGGGCTGTTTATAAAGAAAACCAGGAAGAGATCAAATTAAAATATGAAGAATTATTTGCTGAAAAGCATGGCGTTGATGTTCCTGAATTAGGCTGGTATGCATATTATCCAAACCGGGATTCTCTCGGTTACCTGATGCTTTATAATTTAGATGAAGCTGACACATTTATGCGGACTACCTTACGCCATCCAGATTTTTGTTTTGGATGGAAAAATGTTATTGATCTTAAACTAACTGATGAAGAAAAAATTTATGACACCAATGGTTTAACCGTGTCTGGCTTTTTTAAGCTGCATTTTGAAAAACATGGTTTTAGTGAATGGCTTACCAAATTATTAAGTTCCAGGCTTGAATATGCTAAAACAATGATGGAACAATTAATGAGTTTAATGCAGGCTGAGCAGGAAGCTTTAAATGAAGGTGAGCGGCCTGAAGATGATTTTATGATGATTGATGAGAAAGGAGAACTGACAACATTAAATGTTGATGAAGTTAAAAGCCGGGCTGCAGAAAGTGTAGCAGTACAAATGCATGAAGCAAATCTTACTTTAAAGCAACTGTTCTTTTTAGGTTTAAATGATGAAATACCGATTAATAAAGGTGTTTGCAGTGCAGCAGATGTTTTACAATGGATAGCTGAAGATAAGCTGGCCTTGCAACCAAAAGATAAAGACATGATAGTAATGCTGCATGAAATTGAATATGAAATAAAAAAGAAAAGATCATCTGTTAAATCTTCACTCGTGGTAAAAGGGGCAGATAATATGCATACTGCAATGGCTAAAACAGTTGGTTTGCCACTCGGCATTGCTGCAAAATTTATTCTGGAAGAAAAGATCAAAGAAACAGGTTTGCAAATTCCTGTGCTGCCTTCAATATATGAACCTGTACTTGAAGAATTGAAAAAATATGATGTGGTTTTTCATGAAATAAAATCCTGACGACCTTGGTCATTGCTAAAATAAACTTGTCCTTTTTGGCTTTTTTTATGTCTGAGTTTTTTTTCAGTTACTGAACTGTTTAGGAAATTGCATACTGAATTACAAACGACATATATGATACAGGTTGGTGCCAAACCATTACAGGAACAACTAAAACAACTGAAACGTAAAAGAGATATTGCCAACGAAGCTTTTTTAGATGCATTAACTTATGTTAAACCTTTTGAAGAAGTAAAGAAATTATTTTACGATTTAAAGGCCATTGAAGCCGAATTAAAAGAGTTGAACGCTAAAGTGCAAGCCAGCGCATAATTAAACAAGCAAACCTTCTATCATTTCGAAACCAACCGCAGGCTGTAGCTGCTGCCATAAAATTCCATATATAATATCTGCAACAGGAATATTTACTTTCAGTGTTTCATTCGTTATATGTATACATTTACTTGCATTATAACCTTCAGCAACCATTCCTAATTCAAGTTGTGCTGCTTTAACTGAATAACCTTTCCCGATCATATTTCCCAGCATTCTGTTTCGGCTGTATAAAGAATAACACGTAACAAGCAAATCTCCCAAATAAACCGAAGCAGCGTAATTTAAATCTGCATTTGACTCTTCATGTTTTACTTCTCTTAAAAATCGAACCATTTCATTTGCTGTATTAGCTATATAAACACTTAAAAAATTATCGCCATATTCCAAACCATGTGCAATGCCAGCACCTAACGCATAAATGTTTTTTAAGATTGCTGCATATTGCACACCTAATACATCCGGATTAATAAGTGTTGTTATAAATTCTGTTTTAAAGCACCCCGCAATTTTTTTAGCTGTGCCTGCATCAAGACCTGAAAATGTTAAATAAGAAAGTTTTTCTGCCGCCACTTCTTCTGCATGGCATGGCCCGAGTACAGTAAAATAATCTTTCAGATCAACCTTAAAATTTTCTGCGAGATAGTCATTAAGCAACTGGTTTTTTTCGGGTAAAATTCCTTTTATAGCCGATATGATCTTTTTATCTTTAAATGCATCTTTATTTAAAGCACTTAATGTTTGGTGCACATAAGCCGATGGTATTGCAACAACAATTACATCGCACGATTCAATTACATAGTTAAGATTGCTGCTTAACTGCAAGCGATTAATATCAAAATAAGCATTGCTTAAATAATGCGGGTTATGCCTGCGCTGGTTTAATTGTATTATTGTATTCTCGTTGCGTACGTACCAATAAATATTTTCGCCGCTGTCTGTCAATATTTTCGCTAAGGCTGTTGCCCAACTGCCGCCGCCTAAAATTCCAAATTGCATGCATTTATGTTAATCCGTAAAGATAAAGAAGCAAGCAATAAGCTTGAGACAGAATCATTAAATCACCTATCAAAGCTTAAAGAAGTAAAAAGCTATTTTTTATTAAACCCGCTCACCAATTCATCTTTGGTTACAACCTTCACTTTGTCACCATCTTTCAATGATTTGCTTACAATATCATAAGGGCCTGTAACAATCTGTTCATCGGGTTTTAAACCGCTTGTAATTTCAATATTGTTTATGTCTTGTATAGAAGTCGTTACCGGCACTATTTTTACTTTTCCGTCTGGCTGAAGCGCAAATACAACTTCAACAAGATCACTATCTCCTGTAGCGCTGTTTGTAATTATAGGTTTTTTATTTTTAGATGTGTCTGCTTTTTTTACATCGCTTAGTGTTCTTGTAGTAACGGCATTTAACGGTACCGATAAAACATTTGTGTGTGTTTGTGTTTGAATTTCGGCACTTGCTGTCATATTCGGGCGGAATGGGAAAGGCTGATTTTTGATGATCAGATCCTGGTAACTTGATGGCAGCAAATGTATGTGCACTTCATAATTTGTAACAGTAGTTGAAGAAGATGAGCCGCCGGATGCATCAGCAAGTGATGGAGTTGGGTTTGCAATCTTATACACCACTCCTTTAAACTTGCGGCTATTAAAAGCATCAATGGAAACATTAGCGGTGTCGCCAAGTTTTACTTTTGGAATATCATTCTCACCTACATCAACCTGTACTTCCATATTGCTTAAATCAGCAACACGCATAATTTCTGTACCAATATTAAATTGGTTGCCTGCAACACGTTCGCCTTTTTTTACGCTTAATATGGTTACAATACCATCCATTGGCGCTACAAGTGTTGCTTTTTGTAAGTCTTTATTAGCGCTGGTTAAGCCTGCAAATGCATTTTGCACACTTGCCTGGTTGGCTCTGATACCACTTTGCGCTGCAGCATAATTTGCTTTTGCAGATTCATACGCCTGTTGTGCAGTTTCAAATTCTGACTGAGATATTACTTTTTGATCAAGCAACGTCTTTTGACGATTGTATGCAGCCTGCGCCTGTTCTAATGTAGCTTTTAATGCGCCTAATTGTGCCTGCGAATTGGCGACCTGCGCCTGGGATTGTGCAACAACGGCAGCTGCCTGGTCTCTTTGCGAAGAATAAATATCAGCATAAATTTTTGCCAGTATTTGCCCCCGGCGAACCGTATCGCCTTCAGCTACATCCAACTCAACTATCTGACCAGAAATATCGGGTGTAATCTTTACTTCTACTTCAGGAAAAACTTTTCCGGTTGCTGTTACCGTTTCAGTAATATTACGTGTTACTGCTTTTTCAGCGGTTACCTTTGTGCCTTCATCTTTACCCAGTACACCGGCCTTGCTTAATATTATAAGCAGTATAACTAACACAACCAATATACCGATAATCCATTTTAATTTTTTACTCATAATCGTAGAGGTTTAAATTATACAGTTAAAACTGAACGCCCTGGCCTTTATAAAATTCGAGCACTTTCATTTTAAAAATATAATCATATTTGGCAGATGCCTGGTTAATTTTTGCTGTAGTCAAGCTTGTTTGAAGTGTGATGTAATCTATCGTTGACATCAGGCCGATATTATATCTTTTTGTTCCAAGATCATAAGCATATTGCTGCGTTTGAACTGCTTTGGTTGATGAATTAAACTTTGCCAGCGCTGAAACAGCATTGCTGTATGCGGTATAAATATTCTGCTGCAACGTAAGATTATCTGAACGCAGTTGAAGCTTTGAATTTTCCAGGTTCAGCTTTGCTCTTTCATAGCTGTTTCTGAGCTGCCTGCCGTTTAAAATGGGAACATTTATTTGCAAACCAACTGCCTGGCTAAAATTATCATTGCCAATTTCATTAAAATAACTTGGTTGTTTAATTACTGTTGAAGGGTTTCGTGGTATTAAGGAAAACACACCTGCGGTATTACTAAACAGGGTATCATTGCCTGTGTTCGCTTTTGTAAAATACTGTCGGTAAGTGCTGCTGTAATTTGTAGATAACTGGCCAAACACACTCAGTGCCGGATACATTGCACCTCTTGCACTTTTTACAGCATATTCATTTGCAACAATAAACATACTGTCTGATTGTTGCAGCGGTTGTGTGCTTATTGCAAGCTGGTACACATAAGCAGGATCAAGTTCTGATAAGGATGGAACAGGAATTTTATCTACATCAGGCGTTGCAACATTAAAAGGCGTTGATTCATCCAAATTCATTAATGCAATTAACTGGATCCTGTTTTGATCTGCGGTGCCCAAAGCAGAAATATAATTGCTGCTGTCTGTTGCCAACTGTGCTTCAAGTTGTGCTGCATTTAATTCAGGCATACTGCCTGCGTTAACTAATTTTTTCGTGTTTTCAAGTTGTGCTGTTGTTTGCTCAATTTGTGCTTTTGCAATATTTGCCTGCTCTAATGAAAGCAAGGTTTGCAAATAAGCTGCAGCAACATTAAGTGCAATATCGTTTCTTGCCTTACCAACACCAAGCTTGTATGCTTCTTCATCTTTTTGAGAAGCGGTAATATTATTTTTTATGCTGAAAAAATTAAATAAGGTGATGTTTCCCTGTAAAGTATAGGATTGAAAAAATATTTTTTGATTGGTGAAAAGATTAGTAGTAGGATCTATGTTTCGGCCAAACTGGTAGCCGGCTTGTGTGTTAAAACCAATTGTGGGTATTGATTGGCCTCTTGCAAGCTTTGTTTGAAGCGCCGCCTGACGCGCCTGTACATCTGCCTGCAAAACAGTAATATTATTAGCCATTGCATAATCAACACAACGCCGAAGATCCCATGTATCCTGGGCAAATAATGTTTTAGAAAAAAACAATAATAGTGATAGCAGAAAATAATTTGCAACTTTTTTTCTCATGTTATAAATACAGCTTGTGCTTAAACGCAGCAAAAATAACAGAAACCATTTTTGCTATGTACTAAATTTTATATAAACGGAAAACCCGGCTATTATTTAAACGCTTTTTAAGAAATTAATAATGCGTCTTCCTTCGCTTTTAAGTTCTTAATAAAATCCAGCGCTTCAGAAACTACGTCGCACATAATCGTAATCAAAGTGCCTTGTTTTGCGTTATTATATGCATGCATTATCGCGTCTTCTTCCTTATAAATGATTTCAACAGGAATATTTTTTGTTTTTGCCTCATTAATTCCTTCCACCAGCAAATGCACGATTTCCTCGGCGGTTCGGCCACGCAAATTTTTGTCGCAACGAATAATGATCTCATCAAAATATTTTGCCGATAGTCTTCCTAATTCGCGAATATCTTCATCTCTTCTGTCACCGGTTCCGCTAATGATGCCAATCTTTGGTGAGCCATCTAATTTGCTTACAAAATTGCCAAGTAATTCAAGCCCTGCGGGATTATGCGCAAAATCTGCAAGAAATTTACATTTCTTAAATTCAAACATATTTAGCCTGCCCGGTGTTAATGCTGCAGAAGGCTCGAATGTACACAGTCCAGAGCGTATGTCTTCAATTGAAATATCGCGGAAAAGATAAGTTGCAAGTACCGATGGCAATGTGTTCATAATATTATGTACAGCCTTGCCTCCAAAAGTGATCGGTATATCCGTAACTTTTGAAACACGAATTTTCCATGTGCCTTTGCAAATAGTTACATAACCATTTTCATACACGCAGGCATAACCACCTTTTTTGCAATGTTGTTTAATGCGCGGATTATCTTCATTCATGCTGAATAAAGCAATATTGCAGTCAAGATCTTCTTTCATTTTATATACAAGATCATCTTCAGCATTTAAAATCGCAAAGCCTTCTTTTTTCACTGTTTCAGGAACAACACTTTTTACCCTGGCCATTTGTTCCAGCGTATTAATGCCGCCTAATCCCATGTGATCCGCAGTTACATTTGTTACAATGGCAACATCGCATTTATCATACGCCAATCCTGATTTTAATATGCCGCCTCTTGCGCTTTCTAAAACTGCAAAATCAACCGTTGGGTCACTCAGTACAAACTTTGCACTTACAGGCCCTGTGCAATCACCTTTCATCATTAACTGGTTTTGAATGTACACTCCATCGCTTGTTGTATAACCAACTTTTTTACCGGCTGCTTTGCAGATATGTGCGGTTAATCTTGTAGTGGTTGTTTTACCATTTGTTCCTGTAATGGCGATGATAGGAATTCTTCCCGTGCTGCCTTTTGGAAACAACATATCAATTACCGGTTCTGCAGCATTTCTTGCCAAACCTTCTGCAGGCTCAACATGCATGCGGAAACCAGGGGCAGCATTAACTTCTAAAATAGCACCGCCATTTTCTGTAACGGGAACTTTAAGATCAGGCGCCATAATATCAATACCGCAAATGTCAAGACCAATGATGCGGGCAATGCGCTCAGCCATAAAAATATTTACGGGATGCATTTCATCTGTAACATCTGTTGATGTGCCGCCTGTTGAAAGATTAGCTGTTGGTTTCAGCAATACTCTTTCGTCTTTTGCAGGAACAGTTTCTAATGTATAATTTTTTTCATCCAGCATTTTTTGTGTGAACTGATCAATGGTTATTTGCGTTAAAACCTTCTCATGACCATAACCGCGGCGCGGATCCTTATTGGTTTCATCAATCAGCCATTGAATGGTATGTTCACCATCGCCAACAATACTTGCCGGTGTTCTTAATGCGGCACAAATAAATTTATAATTGATAACAAGCACACGAAAGTCATAACCGGTAATAAACTTTTCAACTATAACACTGCGGCCATATTTCTGTGCAGCTTCCAAAGCTTTTACTGCCTGCTCCCATGTTGTAATGTTTGTTGTATTTCCTTTGCCATGATTGCCGTCAATCGGTTTAATTACAAGCGGGTAACCGTAACGGTCAATCGCATCTTTTAAGCCTTCTTCATTTCTTACAACCGTTCCTTTCGGTACAGGAATTTGTGCAGCATCCAATAAGTTTTTTGTTTCTTCTTTATCACCTGCAATATCAACAGCAATTGTTGAAGTAGTGCTGGCAATGGTTGCCCTTATTCTTTTTTGATGCACGCCGTAACCCAACTGAACCAAACTTTGTTTATTCAATCTTATAAAGGGAATGCCGCGCTTTACAGCTTCTTCCACAATACTTCCGGTTGAAGGACCAAGTCTTGTATCTTCTCTTATCTCCCACAGGTTTTGAATGTCTTCATCAATATCATATTCTTTTGCATCAACCAAAGCCTGCGCAATTCTTACAGCTGCACGGGCCGCATACACACCTGCATCTTCTTCCATATAATCGAACACAACGAAATATTCGCCTTCGTTGCCGGTGCCTCTTGTTCTGCCAAAGCCACATTCCATGCCGGCGAGTGTTTGAATTTCCAAAGCAATATGTTCAATCACATGCCCCATCCATGTTCCGTCTTTTACGCGGAGAAAAAAACCGCCGGGTCCATCTTCACTGCAACGATGTTCATACAAGCTTGGCATTAAGGTTTGGATGCGTTCTGAAAATCCATCAATTTTATTTGTAGGCAGCTGTTCCAGTTCTTCCAGATCCAGTTTCATTTGTATCAATTTTGGGCGGCGGATGCTCCAGTAATTTGGTCCTCTCAATATTTTTATTTCAACTATTTTCATAAGTTGGCTATTGTTTGTATAACAGAGTGATAATTTAGATAAAGCTCTAAATTAAGAAAGCAGAGATTATAAGGCAAATATTATGCAACTGAAACATGAGTTTGGTGATTTATTTTTCAACGTTTAGAAAGCAACAATAACGCAACCTCTTTGTTGCGGCGGAATTTCTGAAATTTAGTGTGCATTGCTTGTTATGTTACACCTAAAGTAGAAAGCAATTTTTTTGCGTTTATAGATATAATCATTTTTAAAGCTCCATGCATTAACATAACTGTAATATCCATTTGTAATTACTACAACTTTTCCAAATATTTCCTTTGTTTCTTTCTGGAGCGGTTTATCTATGGTTATTTCAGTTATGACGGCAGGAATATTTATTTCGTCTACTTTTTCATTTGTCAATAATGTTTTGAAAACTTTTCCGACGGTTTCATATTCTGAGTAAATGCTTTTGTACTGTCATTTATAAAGTCAACAATAACTGCAAATCCAGAGAATAATGAAATTCCGCAAGCAATTTTTAAAGTGTCTCCATCATATTTATTGCCGAAAGGAAGTAAAACAGGTTGATCTATACTAATTAATTCCTCTTCACTTCGAGAAGTCTTAATTGGTTCTTGCTTACCGGTTATGGGATTAATGTCATAAACTTTTATTGACGTATCAACAGGTCGAAGTTCGTCCTTATTTAAAGTATCCGTTTTAATAGTAAAAAGTATTCCTAAACCGTTTTTAAAATCAGAGCTAATGTCTGATATATCTGCCTTCATTGTCTCAGGCAGTCGTTCTAACATTTGCAGAATTCGATTTTCACTGTTGAATCTATTCTGATTTGCGGAAATGCTTTTTGGAAAAAAAGACAAAATAGAATTATTAAAATTGGTTTCATTTAAACTAACGCAAAGATTTATTCTTGTTGAATGCAATCTAAAAAATTCAAAAGAAACCACCAGCCCTTCCGCCGATGCTTTAAAGACTCCCGATTTTACCGCTAATTTCTTACCGGCCTGCCTTGTTTTATCACCGCTTCAATGCGTTGCAGTGTTTTCTTTTGTCCGCTTAAACTTAAAAAAGCTTCGCGTTCAAGATCGAGCAAATATTGTTCGCTTACCAAAGTTTGTTCGCTGAGATCGCCGCCGCACATTACATAAGCAAGTTTTTTCGCAACCAACGCATCATGTTCGGTTGCATAATTAGCACGCCACATACCATTGATGCCCGCATACAAAGCGCCCAATGCAGAGCGGCCTAACACTTTAATATCTTTTCGTTGCGCAGGTTGAACATAACCTTGGTTGTATAATTCAATCACTGCATTTTTCGCTTCACCGATTCGCCGCTGCGGATTCATCACTACTTCATCATG
>JAFBAF010000192.1 GCA_019247895.1 Parafilimonas sp.
CTTGAAAATATTTTTTGGTTTATATAAATCGCATATTATTTTCGCGCAGCAAAATGAAATGCTATGGTTTAATTGAAAATGATTTCATAGCATCCCATCTGGCAATTAAAAAAACAGAGTATTACAGATGAAAATGATTATTAAACATACAAAGTGCACAAAGACATTCTTGAACATGGAAGGTGCATAGTTGTATGCTGATAAAAGATAAACGAAGCCTTCCAAAAAACGGAAGGCTTTTTTGTTATCAATAATTTTTGCTGAATAGCATTACTGCAGTACAAGGAGCAATCTTGCGTGACAAAGCAGCAAGATTGGAAACAACCGTGCTTAATTCATTTACTGCAGATCACTAAAAATAAAAAACAAACAACACAAAAATGAAAGTTGCAGTAGTTGGCGCAACCGGTTTGGTTGGCTCAAAAATGTTACAGGTTTTAGCAGAAAGAAATTTTCCGGTTACAGAATTATTTCCGGTGGCAAGTGAACGTTCAATTGGTAAAGAAGTTGAGTTTAAAGGCAAGCAATATAAAGTTGTTTCTGCTGCTGATGCCATTGCTGCAAAACCTGATGTTGCTATTTTTTCTGCGGGTGGAAGTACATCACTTGAACTTGCGCCAAAGTTTGCTGCAGCAGGTATAACTGTAATTGATAACTCAAGTGCATGGCGCATGGATCCAACAAAAAAATTAGTTGTTCCTGAATTGAATGCTGATGTGTTGACGAAAGATGATAAGATAATTGCAAACCCGAATTGTTCAACCATACAAATGGTGGTTGCATTAAATGCTTTGCATAAAAAATATACGATCAAAAGAATTGTTGTAAGCACGTATCAAAGTGTTACGGGCACAGGAAAAAAAGCGGTTGATCAATTGAACAATGAACGCAATGGAATTGAAGATGGACCGATGGCTTATAAATATAAAATTGATCTGAATGCTATTCCGCAGATCGATGTTTTTCTTGAAAATGGTTATACAAAAGAAGAAATGAAAATGGTGAATGAAACAAGAAAAATTATGCGTGATGATAACATTATGGTTACTGCAACTACAGTTAGAATTCCTGTTATGGGCGGCCATAGTGAAAGTGTAAATGTTGAATTTGAAAATGATTTTTCTGTTGATGATGCAAAAAAATTATTGAGCGAATCACCGGGCGTTGTTGTGCAGGATGATCTTGCATCACAAGTGTATCCGATGCCTTTATGGGCGCATGAAAAAGATGATGTTTTTGTTGGACGAATAAGAAGAGATGAAACACAGCCCAACACTTTAAATATGTGGATCGTAAGCGATAATTTGCGCAAAGGTGCCGCAACAAATGCCGTTCAAATCGCAGAATATTTATTGCAAAAAGGTTTGCTGTAATTGTTAACAGGGTAATATTTTACTATTTTTATGTGGTGAATTTTTTGACTGAGAGAGATATGACCCGTCTATGAAAAATATATACATCACATTCTTATTTCTCCTGTTGTTATTTCTCAAAACTTTAGCACAGATCATACCTGATTCTTTAAGGGCAGATTGGTCTCATGCAGGTTTACAGGGAAATATTCCTGATACTTCTTTTATTATCAATGTAAAAGATTTTGGCGCTGTTGGTGACGGCACTCACGATGATTATAACGTAATTATAAATGCGATTAATTCTTCAAACGCATTTCGTGTTATATATTTTCCGGCAGGAAACTATCTGATAAAATCTTCATTAAATATTCCGGCTAATGTAATAGTAAGAGGCGACGGAGAAAGTTCAAACCTTCGTTTTGATCTTTCTCAATATCAACAATCAACCGATTGCATTACCATAAGCACAAGCCCTAAAACTTCCTATATAAAAATTAATGGCGGCTGCTACAAAAATTCAACTTCTGTAAATGTTGCAAATGCATCAACATTTACAGCTGGCGGTTATGCTGAAATAAAAGAAAACAACGGAGATTGGGACCCTGATAAATCTACTTCATACGTTGGTCAAATTGTAAAAATCACCAGCATTACTGGCAACACACTCAGCTTCTCTCCTGCCTTGCGCCTTGATTACATAGATAGCTTGCAACCGAAAATACGGCCTGTTAGCCTTATAGAAAATGCAGGACTCGAATGTTTTAAAATAACGAGGCTCGATTCACCAACAGTTAATGCTTCGGGCTCAAATATCGTTCTTAAATATGCAAATAATTGCTGGATAACCGGCGTGGAGAGTGACTATTGTCAAACATCGCATATTGCGGTTATTTCTTCCACACATATAACTATAAGCGGATGTTATGTGCACGATGCGTTTACATTTAATGGTGGCGGGCAGGGTTATGGAATTTTTTTGCACACTCATACATCCGATTCAAAAGTTGAGAATTCAATATTTCGTACATTAAGACATGCGATGATACTTGCGTCAGGAGCCAACGGAAATGTTTACGCGTACAATTATTCTTTTGATCCGAGAAGCACTACAGAATATCCATTAGATAATATTGGCGATCTTTCTTTGCATGGCCACTATGCTTATGCTAATTTATTAGAAGGCAATATTGTGCAGAATCTTATTGTTGATGATTACTGGGGAGCTTCTGGTCCATACAATACTTTTTTTAGAAACAGGGAAGAATTGTATGGTATTGAAATTTTAGATCAATACAATTATGCGGTAAAATCTGAACGTCAAAACCTGGTTGGAAATGAAGTAACGAACAAAGATTCTTTAAAGGGAAACTATATCATTCAAACTAATAATAATCTCACTTACGATAATAACATTAAAGACACAATTCAGCCACCAAATACAAATGTGCTGAATGATGTAAGCTATTATTTAACCAATAAACCTTACTTCTGGAATATTAGTTCTTCATGGCCATCAATTGGAGGGAATAATATTTCAAACTCAGGAAGCATTCCTGCCAAAGAAAGATATTTATCAGGTGATGCAAAAACTGTTTGTTTAAAACCTCCGTCCGCAACGTTAAATGTAGCTGTTACCGCAGATAGCATCCAATGTTATGGTGGCTTATCTGGTATAAAAATATCTGCAACAGGCGGTGTTCAGCCTTACCAGGGCGTTGGCGAATTTTTTAAGCCGGCAGGGAATTATTCTTTTATTGTAACAGATGCATTTGGTTATAGTGATACAGAAAAAATAACTATCGGTGAACTTGCGCAAATAGTTATTACAGCTAAAGTAACAAAAGCAAGCAGCTGCAGAAATGATGGATCAGTAACCATAAAAAGAACTGGTGGCAAGGCTCCATTCAAATACAGCCTGGATAATATCAGTTATGTAAGTTCTAATATGTTTAATACTCTTAGCGACGGAAATTATACAGCTTATGTAAAAGATAATAATGGATGTATTGATTCTTTACAAAATATTGTTGTTGGCCGTTTTCCAATGCTGAAAATATCAACACAAAAAACCAACGTAACTTGTAAAAATGGAAATGACGGATCTATTACCATTATCGCAAAAGGCGGAAAGCCTCCTTATTTATATAGCCTTGATTCGATTAATTACATGTCAAATAACGCATTTATAAGTCTACAGGCGGGCACATACACCGCATGGATAAAAGATGCAAATTCATGCACTGCATCTTCAACAACTATTATTAAAAATGGAAAAACAAATTGTTTTTCTGATATGAATGCAGGTAATAAACGATTAATTGTTTTTATCTATCCGAATCCTTCAACAGATCAATTTACACTTGCTATAAAAAACAATAAAACAATCAGCTTTTCTGTAACAGATATGTATGGAAGAATTGTTTACAGCATAAACAATCAGGTAAAAAATCATTATGAGTTTGGAGATAATTTTATTCCGGGAGTTTATATACTCAAATTTTCAAACGGTAATAATCATAAAGTGTACAAATTAATTAAGCAATGAATTTTAATAAATTACGGCCTTTTTAATACCTGGATTGTTTACTATTGTTCGCTCACAAGAAAAACTGTTCGATTTCGTACGGTCTTTTATTTCTGCCCTTTCATGAAAGCCGCGCTCTCATTGCATTCTGGCAATGGCATACAGGTTGATGAAATTTTTGCAACTAATTAGCGAACACAATATAAATCTTACACAATGCTGAAAACATATTTTAAAGTTGCATGGAGAAATTTTAAAAACAATAAAGTTTTTTCGTTCATTAATATAATCGGTTTGTCAGTAGGTCTCGCCTGTTGCATGATGATTACATTATACATTTTAAATGAGACAAGCTATGATGCGTATCAAAAAAATGCAAATAATATTTACCAGTTAGGTACGGAATTTAAAGGTTTGGGCAACTTTAAAAAAATGCCAAATACACCGGCAGGAATGGGCGAAACAATGAAAGGTGTTTTCCCGGAAATTGACCAAACCGCAAGACTTGCGCCTTTATTTGCAGAAGACAAAACATTACTGCAATACAACGATAAAAATGGCGGCGTCAGATCGTTTTATGAAACGAAAGGTTATCTCGCCGATTCTACTTTTTTCAGAATGTTTACTTATGATTTTATTGAAGGCAATGCTGCCAATGCTTTAAATAATCCAAACACTGTTGTATTAAGCGATGAAATAGCAAAGAAAATTTTTGGCAATCAACCTGCGGTAAATAAAGTGATTCACATAAGCAGCAGCACCAACGGCGATCATGATTTTTTGGTGACG
>JAFBAF010000139.1 GCA_019247895.1 Parafilimonas sp.
CCGGCATTACTTTATTCGGAGATTTTTTTGAATACAAACCCGAAGCTTTGCAAAGCGTCATGAACCTAAATATTGCTGGCAGTTTTTTTCTTGCACAAGCAGCCTCCAAACAGATGAAACAAAATAAAAACGGCGGAAGCATTTTATTGATGTCATCGGTAACCGGTCACCAGGCGCATAAAAATTTAGCGGCGTATGGTATTACAAAAGCAGCATTGGAAATGCTTGCTAAAACATTAGTGGTTGAATTATCGCCCTTCAACATTTCAATCAATGCAATAGCTCCCGGCGCAACAATTACAGAGCGAACAAATGAAGATGAAAACTATTTAAAAACATGGAGCCGCATCACGCCAATGGGCAAACCGGCAACCGTTGAAGATATTGCCAATGCAGCTTTATTTATGGTTGCGCCATCATCAAGACATATAACCGGTCAAAGCTTAATTATTGATGGCGGCTGGACAAGTGTAAGCCCTTCGCCTTATTAGTTTTTAATTTTTACTTTTAGATTTTGAATTTGAAATATGTTTCGATTAGATAATAAAATTGCGATTGTAACCGGCGGCGGAAGTGGTATTGGCAAAGCCATTTCCATCCTGTTTGCTCAACAAGGCGCAACCGTGTGTATTATTGATATTAATGAAGATGCCAACAATGTAGTTGAAAAAATGATTCATACAAGTGGCGGCGGTTATTATTACAAATGCAATATTGCAAACCAGCATGAAGTAAAAAGCACCGTTGAAAAAATTGCAGATCAACATGCCGGTATTGATATTTTAATAAACAACGCAGGCATTGCACACATCGGCAATGCAGAAAATACTTCAGCAGAAGATTTTGAAAGATTGATAAATGTGAATATAAAAGGCGTTTATAATTGTTTGCATGAAATAATCCCTTTCATGAAACGAAAAGGTGGCAGCATTGTAAACATGGCTTCTGTTGCTGCGCTTGTTGGTTTAAATGATCGCTTTGCATATTCAGCAACTAAAGGCGCAGTAATTTCAATGACGCTTTCTGTTGCCAAAGATTTTTTGCAGGACAAAATTCGATGCAACAGCATTTCGCCGGGCCGTGTGCATACACCGTTTGTAGATGGTTACCTCGCTAAAAATTACCCGGGCAAAGAAGATGAAATGTTTGATAAACTTTCCAAAACGCAACCTATTGGCCGCATGGGCAAGCCCGAAGAAATTGCGCAATTAGCTTTGTATTTATGCAGCAACGAAGCTTCCTTTATTACAGGTACAGACTACCCGATTGATGGTGGGTTTTTGAAACTGAATACATAACATTTTTGTATCAGCAATTGCATTTATCAAATTCAGTATTTTTTTATTGTTTAATGAAACGATGCAATTATTATGGTATCAGCTGTTGTAATGCATGGCATCGTTCCTTGTGTCACTCCCTTGTAATGAAGTTTTTCATGGCAGCTATAGAACAACTTCCGGTTTTAAATTATGCGTTGCAATAATGTTCCATTTCTTAGAATCATGTTGCAATAAGTAAACGGCATCAACTTCAAATGCTGCATTAAATTGTTTGTGCCGATATTCACTCCATGCTTTGGTAAACATTTCAGGTGTAAGATCTCTGTAAGCAACGGTTATGTGCGGACTGAAATTTATATCAACCTGGTGAATATCGCTTGGAAAGAAACTTGCAAAACTTGCGATCAATTGTTTTTGCAAAGCAATCAATCCGTTTAATGTTTCTGGATGCACAAAAATTACGGGATTCTTTTTGTTATTGAATGCACCAAAGTTTTTCAACTGAATTGTAAATGATTGTTGCAACACGTGCAGATCAGTAAACCATTTCATTAATTCACTGTGTGCATTTGCAGCTAATTTAAACGGCGCTTTTAATGTTATATGCGGATAAACTTTTAATGCTGTTTTACTATTAAACCTGTTTGCAAAATCATGTTTAATTGCAGTAATTCTTTCACGCAATTCTCTTCGTGGAATGAGAGCGATGAAGTAGAGATTTTCCGACTTAGGCACAAACTTGCTAATTTACTGTTCAGCTTTATTTGATAAATTTTCAGAATTAAAACGCACAAGCTTTATCCAATCGATGCCTCCATCGTCTTTGCAAAAATTATCTGCGAACTCTTTTGTAAAGATGTTAATCGTTTTAGCATAGCTTTCGAGAAATTCTTCATTCCGCTCTTTAGCCTGATGCCCTAAAGGTTCAATGATTTTTGTATATAGCTGTGAATCCCCTGAAATAAATTCCCAAAATTTCTGACCACAATATTTAAAGTAATCACCCTTATCAGGCTTATTATCCCTACCATAACAACATCCATTTATTGCAATAACATTAAGTTGGGAATTGCTAGTTCGCAAAGTTTTCATCGCTGTTTTAAAATCTGCTCTTAATTTATTTATTGCACTAGCATTTCCCCAATTAGGTCCAGATTTTATTGTTATTATGTACCTAATATTTTTAAGGTCGAATTCAAGGTCAATACCTGGGATTCCTGACTTCCTTCCATTATAAACTTTTTCATTAACAAAAATTGCAAGCCCCTCAAGCCAATCACCAAATATTGTTTCTTCTTGTGAAGAAATAAAAGCATCAGTCAGACTTTTAATAATGTCTTGAGCAGTTAAAACAAACTTAGCTTTAAATAAATATGGATTTTTCTTACTTAAAACTTTAGCAAGTTTTAATTGCTGTAATGCATTAATTCTTTTTTGATGAAATGTTGCGATATTATCTTCAACGTATTTTACTACGTCTTGCAGGTTTAAAGTTGCCATATTTTACTTCTGGTTCTAATAAATAAACATCAAGGGGCTTTAATTTTTCTTCAACCAATTCATAATACTCTCTCACGATTTCAATTCCAATGCTATTTCTACGCATTCTGTTCGCAACAATTAGTGTTGTTCCTGAACCCATAAATGGGTCAAGCACTTTATCGTTCTCTTTTGTAAAAAGTTTAATAAACCATTCAGGTAATTCTTCAGGAAAAGCGGCACTATGATTTTTATTACTGCATTCTGTAGCTAAATGCAAAACATTTGTGGGATATGCCTTATCACGAGTAAGCCAGTTTGAAATATTTTTTCCAAAACCACTGCCCACTTTTGAATTGTCTCGTATCTTATCGGTTTCAGAAAGATTTCTTAATCTACTTTTTGCCCAGTTTCCCATTGGGACCATCACTTCTTCCTGATACATGTTAAACTTATGCTGTTTATTGAATTGTAATAATCTTTCCCATGAATCACGAAATCGATTCGACCATTTCCCAGGATAACTATTTTTTTTATGCCATATAAATTCTTCAGTCCACAACCATCCCTGTTTTCGCATTGCAAGTATTAATTCCATAACATAAGTACTTCTTTCACCGTTGACAACTTTTTCTTTTATATTTAAAATAAAAGTGCCTGTTGGTTTCAGTACTCTAAAAAGTTCTTTTGAAATAGGCAAAAACCATTCAACGTATTTATCAGGGAGGATACCACCATAAGTTTTTTTTCTCTGGTCAGCGTAAGGTGGGGATGTAATAATTAAATCGATGGAATTATCTTCAATTTTTTTAAGCTCGTTTTTACTATCGCCTAAGTATAAATCAGTTTTTATTTTCATAATTATCAGCTTTACAAAAGTATTTAACAACTTTTTTATTTAGACTATTACTTATAAACAACTCAACACTACCAATTCCGCATCGCTATGTTCTCAACTTCACCCAACAACCACTCCTTCATCTCATCGTCAAAACAAGAACTCAAAATAATAAACTCATCAACTTCAACATCTGTTGGCGGCATATCAAATTCATAAAAGAATTGATTGTCTTTTGTTGCGCGTATATCATCGATACCTACACTTAAAACATCAGCAATCATTTGCCGCAATTGTTTGCAGGTTATATTCATTTCAAACTTCAAAAGTTCTTAATCCATAATCTTTTAATCTTAAAAATCCCCGTTCAGACATTCAAAACAATTTCCCCTGTGAATCACCAGGTCTTTTAAACAAGCTTCTGTCTAAACTCCAGTCTTCTGCATTCATGCCATATAGTTTTCCATACTTGCGATATTGTTGCGCTACCAATTGTGCAATCGGACCTTCGCCACGCATACGTACACCCCAGCGTGTATCATTCACCTGCCCGTCATGACTTTTCTCTATCAGATGCCAAACCTTATCTGCACGTTCAGGAAAATTTTTATACAGCCAGTCACGAAACAAAAATTTTATAGCACCATTCAATCGAATAAAAGTATAAGCAGTAAATGTTGCCCCATTATCTCTCGCTGCTTTCATGATGCGTTGCATTTCATGTTCATTCAAACCCGGAATCATTGGTCCCATCATAATGCCCATGCGCACACCAGCAGAACTTAATTCATTGATCACTTTTAATTTTTGTTTCGCGGTTGTGGTGCGTGGCTCCATCACTCGTCGCAGGTCTTCATTAAAAGATGTTATAGATACCATTGCCGACACAATATTCTTTTTACCCATTTCACTCAGCACATCTTTATCTTTTAATATCCATGAGTTTTTTGTAAGAATACCAACCGGTTGATTGAACTCGTTGCACACTTCAAGCATGCCACGTGTTAAGCGATATTTTTGTTCTGCCGGCTGATAGCAGTCTGTATTACCGCTTAACATTAATGGCGTGGCATCCCATTTAGGGTGCAACAGAAATTTGCGCAGCAACTGCGGCGCATTTTTCTTTACAATTATTTTTTGTTCGAAATCTATACCGGCACTGTAACCCCAATACTCATGCACGTTTCGTGCATAACAATATATACAACCATGCTCGCAACCTGCATACGGGTTCATGCTGTAACTCATGCCTACATCAGGACTTTCAACTTTGTTTACAATTGTTTTTACTTCCTGCTCTAAATAAATTGTTGGCAATGTTTTTTCTTCCCAGTCATCAATGGCTTCAACATGTTCTTTGCTTACTTCATTAATTAAAAATTTATTTTTTGTATTGATTTGCGCTCCCCGGCCATGATGATATTGTACGCCTTCATCCTGTTCTTTGGGTCGTGGTTTTGCGTTGGGGTTGTCGATAATGTTTTTCATTTTCAGAATATTTTTATTTTTCAAAATGCATTCGTGTTGTTATTTTCTTTTGTCTTGATACAAAAGAAAGTAACCAAAGAAAAAATCAAGAAAAAAAGATATTCAGCACTTTTTTTCTTTCGCCTTGATTGAGCTTTTGCACTGCTGATTTTTCGGCTATTGTTCGGTGATGCTAATGTTCAATCTATACATTACAAGTTCTTATATTCACGATTGACGTTTGACGATTCACGTAAATCAATCAAGGTTAATCTTTTAATCACATAAATCGTGGTTCAGACAATGCGCTATTTATTCAACTGTACAAGTGAGTGACACAACCGTGATGCCATTACTACTGCAGCTCGTCACAACAAACTACAATTAAACATGATTAGCAATAAGAAATAAATGAACGTTGTTACACAGAGGCATCCCCCTCCTTTGGGGGAGGGAACGAGGGTGAGGTTTCAATAAAACCTCTGCTCCTTACCATACTTATCTTTTTGATTGAACTCGCTTTTACTTTTTGTGATGAATAAACTTTTTTCTAAGGTATGAATAACGCAGGTTACAACGCCCCACACATTGCTGCGGTCATCAAACGACGAAAGTTGTATGCTGCTTATTTTTTTATTGGCAGCAATAAGTTCAACGCCGTTTGCATTTCTTTGAATGCGGCGCACCAATAATTCACCATCAAGAATGGCAACAATTACTTTTCCGCCGGCTGGTTTTATACTGCGGTCAACAATTAAAATGTCGCCGCTAAAGATGCCATCTTCAATCATGGCATCGCCATTCATGCGAAAGAAAAATGTGGCGGGTTTGTTTAAAATCAATTGCTCGTTTAAATCAATACCA
>JAFBAF010000339.1 GCA_019247895.1 Parafilimonas sp.
AATGCCCTGATTGCAAAGGTTATCGTTTGCGCAAAGAAGCTTTGTATGTAAAGATCGGCGACAAACATATTGGTGAATTATGCGAAATGCAGGTAAATGATTTGAAGAAATGGTTTGATAATTTGAAGCTAACCGATTATCAGCAAAAAGTTGCAAGCCGCATCTTGATTGAAGTGCATCAGCGATTACAAACTCTGCTTGATGTTGGTTTAGGTTATCTTACTTTAAATCGTTTAGCTAATTCTTTAAGTGGTGGTGAGAGTCAGCGCATACAACTTACACGCAGTCTTGGCAGCAATCTAACTAATTCATTATATATTTTGGATGAACCTTCCATTGGTTTGCATGCAAGAGATACAGAAAGATTGATTGGTGTTTTAAAAAGATTGCGTGATGCAGGCAACACTGTTGTTGTAGTTGAACATGATGAAATGATGATGCGTGAAGCGGATCATATTATTGATATGGGCCCGTTGGCTTCACATCTTGGTGGTGAAGTTGTTGCTGAAGGCGATTATGATGATATTATTGATAACGCTGAAAGCCTTACCGGAAAATATTTGCGCGGTGATTTGAAAATAGCGGTGCCGCAAAAATTACGCACATCAAAACATAAATTAATTGTTACAGGTGCCCGGCAAAATAATCTAAAAAATATCGATGTAGAATTTCCATTGGATGTTCTATGTGTTGTAAGCGGCGTTAGCGGCAGCGGAAAAACAACATTGATCAAGCAGATTCTATATCCTGCATTAAGAAGATTGAAAGGTGAATTTACAGAGAAGGCTGGCTTTCATAAAAATTTGGAAGGAGATATTGATTATATCACGCAGGTTGAAATGGTTGATCAAAATCCTATTGGCCGAAGCAGCCGCAGCAATCCTGTTACTTACATTAAAGCTTATGATGAAGTAAGAGATTTATTTGCAAAGCAACCCTTGAGTAAGATGCGGGGCTTTCAGCCAAAACATTTTTCTTTTAATGTTGATGGCGGAAGATGCGATACCTGCAAAGGTGAAGGCGAACAAATTGTTGAAATGCAATTTTTAGCTGATGTTCATTTGACTTGTGAAGTTTGTGGCGGTAAAAAATTTAAAGAAGAAGTGCTGGAAGTAACATATAAAGGCAAAAACGTGTACGATGTTTTGGAATTGAGTGTTGATGAAGCAATCGATTTTTTTTCTGCCGATAAAGACAGCGCTGCTATTGCAAAAGCTATAAAGCCTTTACAGGAAGTTGGTTTAGGTTATATAAAGCTTGGACAAAGCAGCGATACATTAAGTGGTGGTGAAGCGCAACGTGTAAAGCTTGCTTCATTTTTAGGTAAAGGAAAAGGCAGCGGCCACATACTTTTTATTTTTGATGAGCCAACAACAGGTTTGCATTTTCATGATATACAAAAACTGCTTGCATCTTTTAATGCATTAATTACACAAGGCCATTCAGTAATTGTAATTGAACACAATACTGACGTAATAAAAACTGCAGACTGGATCATTGACCTTGGCCCGGAAGCAGGTGATAGAGGTGGTTACGTTGTTTATGCTGGTGTTCCTTCTGAACTTAAAAACATAAAAGAAAGTGTTACTGCACGGTTCATCAATATTTAATTTAGTTTATTTTCTGCCAGCCAGCCAAAGCAGGCAATTAATAACAAACTTGTCGTAAACATCATTTTCAAATTGAAATGATAGCTCTGCATTGGTGGCGTGTTCGTAATCAATATCATTATGACCCATATTTACATAGATCATTTTATACCGGATGTTTGTCCATGCCACGGGATAATAACCACTATGCCAAATCTCATTTAATTTAGGGCCTGTACCAAGCGGAAAACTGGATGAATCAATTGCAAGCAAAATTTTTATGTTAGAATTTTTGGTGATATCCTTTTCCCAGCGATACCATTCGTTTGGTGAAGATTTAAATAAACGCGGAAGGCCTTTTGTTGCGGGATGTGTTGAATCTTCAACTCTTAAAATTGCAGATGTTGGCCGCCACGTGTTGCTCACATATTGTCCTGCACCAATAAATTCGTTATGATACCAATCCCAGTTTTGCGGGTAAGCAGATGGTGTTAATGCAAATGCTGCAAAATGAAAACCCATCCATGCGCCGCCATTTTTCATGTAAATTTCGAAAGCAATTCGTTGTAAAGAATCGTCCGGTCTTGTATCTAAAAACAACACAACTTTATAATTTGATAAAAATGTTGCGTTCAAATTACTCCAATCATTTGTAGAATCATAAACAAAGTTGTATTGCTTTGCAATTTTTGGAAACCACCGATTGGCTTCATGCACAAAGCTTATATGTGCAGCGTCCTCTTTTGCAGTATAGAATGCAATCACTTTAAATGATGGTGCGTCAGTTTGTGCATTAATAGTTTTAATACAGCTAACGGTAAAGAGAATGGCAATAAACTTTTTTGTTAGATGATTCATTTCATAATATTACTTTGATAAACCGGCAATAAGATTAATGGTAAGTGCTACTACAAATGTGTTGAGCGCAAATGATAACAAGCCATGAAACAATACCACCCTTCGTATTTTAGGCGAAGAAATTTCCACGTCAGACACCTGGAACGTGCAACCAATAACAAAAGAAAAATAAGCGAAATCAATATAATCAGGCTTCGCGTCTTCTTCAGGAAATTCAAGTCCGTATGCATCTTTATCAGGGTTTTTCCTATCATTATCGTAATACATATGCGCATAATGAAAAGCATAAATGGAATGTACCATTAACCACGATAACAACATTGCTGCAATAGCTACAGGCAAATACAGATTATCTTTTGATGAAGCATTACTTTGTTCAATCATTAAAAACAAAACGGCGAACATGCTTGCAAAAGAAGAAACTACAATTAATAAAAAAACGAAAGCAGCACTGCCGTCATCTTTTTTTGCCAGCCTTCTTATTTCCGGAACAGAACGTTTTGCCAAAACAATCCAGCTTGAAATAAGGTAAGTGAATGAAAATATATCCCACAAAAACATGCATGCAATCAAACTGGAAAACTTTCCTTTAGTTAAAATGTAGGTAATCGCGGTAATAAACAAGCTCAATAAAATGCGTTGGAGCGGATGCATGCGTAAGAAAATATTTTTCGAACTTTTATCTGCCATTCCAGTTATTAATTTCTCCGAAGTTAAAATTATGCGCAATCATTTAAGAAAATTGATTTGTTATATACACTAATTAAATAAATTTCGTTTTTATAATATTAGCCCTTTGCATGAAAATAATAGAATCCATATTAGCTGTTACTTTTTTACCTGTGATGGTGTTAGCGCAGCAACCGAAAATAATTTCAGACGCCACTATCGCTTTTTCTGTTAGCGGCACTGCATCAGCACAAAATAATTTTGGCTCAAAAACGATTTATATAAAAGGAAAGGATATTAGGATTGATTTTTTCAGTAATGCATTCAACCAAACAATTTTTTATAACAGTAATACCGGCAATGCTACTATTTTAAAAGAAGTTGGCCAGTCAAAATATATTTCAAATTACACAGCAGAAGAGTGGAAGAAGGCAAATGAGATGTATGAGGGAATTACAGTTTCATTTACATCAGCCACAAAAAAAATTCTTGATTTCAATTGCAAACAGGCAATTCTAAAATTAAAAAATGGAAATATTTATACAGTGTTTTATACGCCCGATGTAGTTCCGTCTATTACTGAAAATCCTTTTGAGTTTAAAGAAGTGCCTGGTTTGATCCTTGAATACGAAGCTTTATTAAGCGGTAATGAAAAAATAATTTACACAGCTAATAAAATTGATTTTACCCCGGTGCCTTCGCTTGAGTTTAAGATACCTAAAACAGGTTACAGAGTTTTGCACTAATTAACGAACGGGTGCAGCAGGAGTTTTGAAAAGAGGAACTTTTACTTTGTATTTATACGGATAAACATAAGTAGTATTTCCGTTTTGCATGCGGATCAAAGATTGGCCTTCAACAGAATTATTTGAGTTAACCTGGTAAAGATTTGCAGAACCGTTAAATTGAAATTTTGATAACTTGAAACTTGGGTACGCAGTTGATTTAAAAGAATACCTGCTAAATTTCTTCAGGCTAAGATCAGGATTAGCTTTTTTAACAGAACCATTATCTACAAACGAAGCAAAGGTCTGCATGCTGAATACAAAACCCAGCAGAAGCAAAACTTTTCTTGGAGATAACAACTTGTTCATGGTGCAAATATACAATTTTAACATGAAATATGGTTTTTATAACGGAAATAATAAAGATTTGTTACAGAAATTGGAAAAATTATTTCGAATCCCTATCTTTCCGCAACCTTCACGCCTATGCACGAGCATCCGTTTCGGGAAAATGCAGATGAAATAGAAGAACTTTTAAAGCAATATGAGGATTTGCGTGCCGGTAAAAAGGCAGCCTTTTTAGAAGAAGAATCTTTCGAAATCATCATAGAACACTTTAACGAAAAAAATAATTTTTTTAAAGCACTTGAAGTAGTAGATACCGCTTTAGATTATTTTCCTTACTCCGCCAGTCTCTTTATTAAGAAGGCAGACCTGCTGATTGCTACAAATAGTTATAATGAGGCATTAGATATTTTAAAACAAGCCGAGCTGTTTGATGCTGATAATATTGATATATATATACTAAGAACGGATGCATACCTGGCGCTTGATATGCAGCAAAAAGCAGCTAATTTATTGGAGGATGCGTTGTTAATCTTTGAAGGTGATGACAAACTTGATCTTTTATTTGAATTGGCAGATGTTTACGATGATTATGAAGAGTTTGAAAAAGTATTCGATTGTTTGAAATTGATACTGGATCAAGAGCCTGCAAATGAAGAGGCTTTATATAAAATATGTTTTTGGACAGATTTTACGGGTCGAAATGAAGAAAGTATCCGGTTGCATCAACACATTATTGATGAAAATCCATATTCTGAATTGGCATGGTTTAACCTTGGCTCTGCTTACCAGGGTTTAAAATTATATGAAAAAGCAATTGATGCTTACCAGTATGCAGTTGTTATAAACGATAAGTTTGATTACGCGTACCGCAACATGGGTGATGCTTATATAAGGCTGCGTAAATACAGAGAAGCTATTGAAGTGCTTGAAAAAGTAGGAGAAATTACAAGACCGGAAGATGTAATATTTGAAGCCATTGGACATTGTTACCATAAACTCGGGAAGTTTGCAACCGCAAGGTTCAACTATCGTAAAGCAAGCCACATAAATAATACTGATAGTAAATTACATTATAAAATAGCACTTACTTACATTAATGAAAAAAAATGGTCAAAAGCCATTGAACAACTTGAAAACGCTTTGCGCATTCACAAAAATGTTCCGGATTATAATCTCGCAATTGGTCAGTGTGCCTTACAGTTAAGAAATTATAAAGAAGCGGTGCATTACTTTAGTATGGTTGTAAGAAGCCGCCCTAAAAATATTCGTGGATGGAAAGCGCTTATTGTTTGTTTATATCAATCAGAACATTTTGAAGAAGCTGCTCAGCAATGCAATGTCGCACTTAAAATAACTGAAGAAAAACCTTTGCTGCATTTTTTATACAGCGCCGTTTTATTCGCGGCTAAAAAACCGAAAGAAGCGCTACATCAATTGGAAGAGGGATTAAAAAAATCGCCTAATCTTCTTAAAAACTTTGTTGCGCTTAATCCTTCCATACTTCAAAATCCGCAGGTAGTTGATTTGCTCGCCCGGTATAGAAAGCCAGGCAGGAAAAAATAATCGATTTCCCGCTTATGTAACACATTCATTTAAAGTTTGGTTATCACTTCATAACCTTATTTTTGCCGCTGCAAAATTTAGCTTATGACAAGCTGTTAATTTTACAGCAATATAATCTGCAAATAAAATTCAAAATATATACGAATGAATTTTTCACTTACTCAAATTCCCGACCGTAATCAAAAGCCGCGTTCAAACGGAATAACAATGGTGATGGATAAAGGTTTAAGTATCGAAGAAGCAAAAAACTTTTTAAGTATCGCTCATCCGCACATAGATATTTTAAAGCTTGGTTTTGGAACTTCGTTTGTAACACCGAACCTTAAAGAAAAAATAGAAGTTTACCAATCATACGATATACCCGTTTATTTTGGGGGAACTTTGTTTGAAGCGTTTCTTATTCGTAACCAGTTTAATGATTATATAGATGTTTGCAAAAACTACAATATAACTTATATGGAAGTAAGTGATGGCTCAATCACAATTCCGCATGCTGAAAAATGTGGTTATATTGAAAAGCTTACAAAGTATGGCACTGTTTTAAGCGAAGTTGGCTCAAAAGATGAAGCGAACATCTTTCCGCCATATAAATGGATAGAGTTAATGAGAGCGGAGCTCGAAGCAGGCTCAAGTTATGTAATTGCAGAAGCAAGAGAAGCCGGCAATGTTGGTTTATACAGGGGTACGGGTGAAGTAAGACAAGGTTTGGTACAGGAAATATTAACGCAAATTCCGCCGGAAAAAATTATTTGGGAAGCTCCGCAAAAAGGCCAGCAATTATATTTTCTTGAATTGCTTGGTTGCAATGTAAATCTCGGTAATATCGCCCCAACCGAGGTGATCCCTTTGGAAGCAATGCGCCTTGGCTTGCGAGGGGATAGCTTTCATTTGTTTCTTACCAAAGAAAAGTAATGATGCGGCAATATGGGCTGATAGGTTTTCCGCTTGTTCACTCTTTTTCTCAGAAATATTTCTCAGAAAAATTTTTGCGCAGTAATATAAATGATGCAGAATTTCTGAATTTTTCTTTGCCCAAAATTGAAGATGTAGAAAATGTTTTTAAAAATCATCCGCACCTGCAAGGTTTAGCAGTTACTATTCCTTATAAAAAATCTATAACACAATATCTTGATGAGGTTGATAATATTGTAAAAAAAATATCAGCTTGTAATTGCATTAAAATAACAAAAGAAAGAAGAATTGGTTTCAATACAGACATTACAGGATTTGAGAAGTCATTCATTAAAAACCTAAAACCGGAACACAAAAAAGCATTGGTTCTTGGCACCGGCGGCGCTGCTGTAGCCGTTGAATTTGTTTTAAATAAACTTGGCATTGATTATTTGCTCGTTTCAAGGCGAGCACCAGGCACTGCAATTTCTTATAGTGATATTAATGCTGAAATTTTAAGTGCGTATACTATTATTATTAATTGTACGCCCGCAGGTACTTTTCCAAAAATTGACGAAGCTCCTGCATTACCTTACAACTTATTAAGCAAGAAGAACTATTTATTTGATTTGGTATATAATCCGCCACTTACCAGGTTTTTACAAAACGGTAAAGAAGCCGGTTGTACTATTCAGAATGGTTACGAAATGTTGGTTATACAGGCGGAGGAAAACTGGCGGATTTGGAACGACTGAACAAGGCGGTTGAAACATGTTTTATGTTTACCAACAAGTTATTAAAAAAATTTTTGTGGTGACAATAATTTAATATTATTGCAACCTGTGAACAGCAGTTAAAGTTGAAAGATGCCGAAAAAACAAATATTTACACTTGAATATCCCGTACGATGCTCACCAAGCATTTTGTATGGCTTTCTATCCACACCCGCAGGTTTGGGCGAATGGTTTGCTGATAGAGTTGATGAAAGAGATAACGTTTTTATGTTTTCATGGAACGGCTCTGTTGAAAAAGCTGAAGTGTTAGATTCGGAGTTAGACAAATTTATTCGCTTTCACTGGCAGGGAGCACCTAAAGAAGAATATTTTGAATTCAGAATTGAAAAAACTGAAATAACTAACCAAACGATTTTAGTAGTAAAGGATTTTGCTGAAAAAAATGATATAAAAGATCAAGCACGGCTTTGGGAAACCCAGGTAAAAGACTTATTTCATCGTTTAGGAAACTAACTTATCATTTGTTATTATAGTCAACAAATTATTATACGTTTCTGTATAAAATTCCCCCGCATTTTTCCATTCGGCCAATTCAATTTTTTTAGCCAGTTTAAAAAAAGACTTGTTTAAAATAGTTTCAATTGAGTGAATTGTTTTTAAGGGCTGATAATTGCTTATTTCAAAATGATGTTGCCATTGCTCTTCATTTATACAAACAAAATATTCATCAGCATTATTTAAATTAAAAAGAATAGCATTCCTGAATTGCTGTAAATATTTTCCAGATAAATGCAATGTGATGCTAAAATAATTTCCCCACCAGAAAAAACTTCTAACAGCAAACACATCATCTTTACTGAATATTCTTGGGTAATCCATCATTACATAAGGCAACTGCAAATAGTTTTCGCCTTTGTAAATTTTTGGTGATGATGTAAAAACTCCTGCGGGTAACACAGCAGTGTGTTCATTTAATATTTCTTTATAATTTTCACTTAATGCACCAAAAAGGTTGTAAACTTTTTCAATAACTCTATTCTTTGTTAAAATAAATTCGCTGCTGATTACCAGTTCTAATTCATTTTTTGAAAGCTCTACATTTGTGCTGTGCATAAGAATACAATTAAAGCCATTGCAAAGTGATTAAAAAACTCGATAAACTTATCATTAAAGCATTTATCGGTCCCTTCATTGCCACGTTTTTAATATCATTGTTTGTATTGGTGATGCAATTTTTTTGGCTGTACATTGATGATCTTGTTGGTAAAGGCCTTGATGTATTAACCATTTTACGATTGATAGGTTATGTTGCTGCAACTGCTGTTCCATTAGCATTGCCATTGGCCTTATTACTTTCATCTATCATGACCTTCGGAAACCTTGGTGAAAGTTTTGAACTGGTTGCTATTAAATCTTCAGGCATTCCATTGCTGCGTTTTATGATGCCTTTACTCATTCTTTCTATATTAATAAGCGGCGTTGCATTTTTATTTGATAATAATATTATTCCTGTTGCTAATCTTAAATTAAACTCATTAAAATATGATATCATTGTTACAAAGCCTGCGCTTGATATTAAAGAAGGCGTGTTTTATGATAAAATAGAAGGTTTTGTAATTAAAGTGGGTAAAAAAGAAAAAGACGACAGTACTATACGCAATGTGGTGATTTATGAAAAAAATTTCGGTCCGCAGGATAATTTTCTTGTTGCAAAAAGTGGCACGATGAAAGTTACACCAGATCAGCGTTTTCTGGAATTTACTTTACGTGATGGATGGAAATACCAGGAAAATGGAAACAGGTTTAGCACGAGTTCAGAATATATCCGGCTCGGATTTAAAGAATATAAAACTGATTTTGATTTGAGCAGTTTTAAAATGACAAGAACTGAAGATAGTTTGTTTAGATGGGATCCGAAAATGCTTACTGTACACCAGTTAAACCTTTCTATCGATTCTGTAAAAAAATTGCGTGCTGCCGGTAATGAGCGTTTAAAGTCACAATTAAAACCAGCGCTTTTGTTTTATAAGTTTAAAGACAGTACGTGGAATATTCCCGACACATTAAAAAAGAAACGAATTAAAACAATGAGTGATATTGTGCCTGATTCAATTGCAATTTCAGGTTATGAAAGGGCGATCAGCGCAGTTAATTCTTCAAAAGGTTTTGCTGATCTTGCTGCTACAGATTATAGCTCCACCGAAGATCTGTTACGTAAAAATAAAATTGAATGGAATCGAAAATTCAGTTTATCATTTGCCTGCATTGTGCTTTTTATGATTGGCGCTCCGCTTGGCTCAATTATACGCAAAGGTGGTCTTGGTTCTCCTTTGGTTTTTGCTGTTGTATTCTTTGTAATATTTCATTTATTGAACACCTTTGGAGAAAAATTTGCCAAACAAGGTATTTCAAGCGCTTTTATTGGCATGTGGCTGTCGGCTTTTGTTTTAGTGCCAATAGGAATTTTTCTAACTTCGAAAGCTATGAGTGATTCGCAATTGTTCAACAAGGAATTTTACTTCAGATTTTTTAAACAATTTCGAACCACACTTGGACGAAAACAATAATTGAATTGCAAACAGCCCGACAAAATTTTAAAGTGCAGCAGTGGATAACAGCCTTGTCTGTAATTCTTTTCGCTGCAAAAATTATCGCTTATTATTTCACAAACTCTTTGGCCATACTTTCTGATGCACTCGAAAGTATTGTAAATGTGCTTGCTGGTTTTATTGGTTTGTATAGTTTATATATTGCGGCAAAGCCAAAAGATATTGGCCACCCTTATGGTCATGGCAAAGCTGAATTTATTTCTGCTGCTACTGAAGGCGGCCTTATTGTAGCATCGGGTGTACTTATTTTATACGAAGCCATAACAAATCTTATTCATTCAAAACCGCTTGAAAAATTAGATGCCGGTTTATGGGTTGTTGCAGCAACGGCAGTTATAAATTTTATTGCAGGCTTAATCTGTATCAACATTGGCAAAAGAAACAATTCACTTGCATTACATTCAAGCGGCAAGCATTTAATTGTTGATACTTATTCAACACTAACAATTATTGCTGCACTAATAATTATACTTTTTACAAAGTTCTTTTTGCTCGATAAAATTGTTGCATGTGTTCTTTCTGTAGTAATTATTTTTAACGGATATAGCATCATACGTAAATCAATTGCAGGCATAATGGATGAAGCCGATATGAAATTATTGGAAAGAATGTTGAAAGTGTTGAACGAAAACCGCAGGCCTGACTGGATTGATATTCATAACCTGCGAATAATAAAATATGGTAACGTTTTGCACATTGATTGTCATCTTACAGTTCCGTTTTATTTAAATGTTTTGGAAGCACATGATGAAGTAGATATTTTAAAACAAAAAATTATTGCTGAGTTTGGTGAATCAATTGAGATGTTTGTGCATACTGACGGAAGCTACCCGGTAAGTTGCGCTTTACAATATAATAAAAACGGAAAAACTAACCAGCCTGAATTTGAGCAACTAAAAGAATGGACATTAGAAAATGTAATGAAAAACGAACGGCATGGTGTGGCTGTAATAAAAACCGATCTGAATATCACTTCCTGATTTTAAACTTATCTAATCAACCAGCATATACATTTGCTTTTATGAGACAGGTTATTATTGGTTTGTTTTTATGTATTGCAATTTCATCATCTGCGCAAATAAATCCTTCGCACACACGCATAAGTATTATTACATGCGGGCCTGGTGAAGACTTGTATTCTTTATTTGGACATACTGCAATACGCGTTACTGATACAGTCAATCATATCGATATTGTGTACAATTGGGGTGGTTTTACTTTTGACCAGCCTTATTTCTATATAAAGTTTATGCGGGGTAAGTTGTTGTATTATTCTTTAGCCGATTATTATCCTGATTTTATGGAAGAATATGCAGAAGAGCATCGCAGTGTTTATGAACAAGTTTTAAATCTTGACAGTGCGGCTAAGCTGGGAGTGATAAATGCAATCAATCATAACATGGAAGGCGAAAACAAATTTTATAAATATGACTTTTTGCTGGATAACTGCACTACACGTGTAAAAAACATTTTATTCGAAAACAATACTGTAAAAATTACAAACAATATTGTGCCTGATAAAACAACATCAAGAGATTTGATACATTACTATCTTGACCGTGGAAGCGAACCGTGGACAAAATTAGGAATTGATATTTTGTTAGGAAGCCGTGTTGACAGGGTTGTTACCAACGATGAAGCGATGTTTATGCCTGAATTTTTTATGAAAGGATTATCGGAAGCAAAAAAACAAAACGCAGATTTTGCCCAAAAAACAACTGTGCTTTTACAGGGCAGTGTTCCTGAGAATAATTCTGAAAAATACATTCCGCTTATTGTGCTTTCTATAATTTGTTTGCTGGTATTTTTTATTTCAAGAATCCAATCGTCATGGGCAAAAACCACAATTGCTTTTGTTGATTCATTGTTGTTGTATACAACAGGTTTATTAGGCGTATTAATATTATTCATGTGGTTTGGAACAGATCATACTGTTTGTAAAAACAATTTCAATATTGCATGGGCATTTCCGCTCAATTTTCCAATAGCGTTTGTGGCGTTCCGTAAACGTGCATGGTTAAGCAACTATTTTTTAATTACAGCAGTTATTACAGCTATACTGTTAGCTACATGGTTCTGGCTGCCGCAACAATTAAATATCGCATTGTTGCCGGTCGTTATTTTATTACTGAACCGTTATGTGAATTTGATTGACAAATACAGGCGCTTATCTTCATGAGAAAAAGTATTGAACATAATAATGCAAATCTGGTTTATCATGTTTATGGAGAAGGCTTTCCTCTTATGTTGTTGCATGGTTTTGCTGAAACAAATTCAATATGGCGCAATCAAATAACTTGCTTAAGTAAGTACTGCAAACTCATCGTTCCCGATCTGCCCGGTTCAGGTGAGTCGCAG
>JAFBAF010000360.1 GCA_019247895.1 Parafilimonas sp.
TCATGGTATCATGATTTTCCATGGTTTACTACAAGAGATATGGTTCGTGCTTATAATCATTTAAAAAATCATTTGGGCATTGATAAAATTCATATCGGTATTGGTGGAAGTATGGGTGGACAACAATTATTAGAATGGAGCATTGAAGAACCCAAATTGTTTGAGTATATTTTTCCGATTGCAACCAATGCCTTTCATTCAGCATGGGGCGTTGCATTTAATGCATCGCAGCGTTTTGCAATAGAAAATGATGCAACATGGAAAGAGCAACATGTTGATGCGGGTTTGGAAGGCATGAAGGTTGCTCGTTCAATTGCATTGATTTCTTATCGCAGTTATGATACTTATAAACTCACACAGAAAATTATTTCTGATGATTTAAACAGCAAAGAACGTGGCGCTGAATCTTATCAACAATACCAGGGCGAAAAATTAGCGAAGCGTTTTAATGCTTTCAGTTATTATTTTTTAAGCAAAGGAATGGATGCACATAATGTTGGTCGTGGCAGAGAAAGCGCAGAAAAAGCTCTATCAAAAATTAAAGCAAAAGCATTGGTGATAGGCATTTCAAGTGATATACTTTTTCCTTTAAATGAACAGGAATTTTTAGCAGCACATATTCCACATGCAGAATACCTGGCTATCCATTCACCTTATGGTCATGATGGATTTTTATTGGAGTATGAGCAAATTGAAGAAGCGATAAAAACATTTTTGGCCTCATCCCAACCCTTCTCCAAAGGAGAAGGGCAGGAAGGCTTATTTAATTTTTTAACATCAAAAATATAGCGACTTTAAAGTCCTTTCCTTTGGAGAGGATTTAGGAGAGGCTTTTAATACAAATGGGTAAGTCATTAAATAATAAGTACCACAAAAAATTAGTAATAGGTTTATTTGGATTTGGTGTAGTTGGAGAAGGTTTATACAAAGCATTGCAGCAAACATCATCTTTAAATGCAACTATTAAAAAAGTTTGTATTAAACATGCAGGCAAAAAAAGAAATGCACCGGAAGAATTGTTTACAACAGATAAAGATGTTTTATTGAATGATGAAGAAATAAATGTAATTGTTGAAGTGATCAACGAAAGCGAACCTGCTTTTGAAATTGTTTCAACTGCTTTATTAAACGGCAAGCATGTAGTAAGTGCAAGCAAAAAAATGATCGCTGAACATTTGCCGAAAATACTCGAACTGCAAAAGAAAACAGGTCGTTCATTTTTATGTGAAGCTGCAGCTTGTGCATCTATTCCTGTAATAAGAAATTTGGAAGAATATTACGATAACGATTTGTTGCATTCATTAAAAGCAATTGTAAACGGCTCAACCAATTTTATTCTTACAAAAATGTTTGAAGAGAATTTGAGTTTCAAAGATGCCTTGTTGCTTGCACAGCAATTGGGTTTTGCAGAAAGTGATCCATCACTTGATGTTGACGGATGGGATGCAATAAATAAATGGATCATTTTGTTGGCGCATGCTTATGGTATTGTTGAATATCCAACAAATGTTGTGTTTAACGGCATTCAAAATATACAATTAAGTGATGCACTTGTTGCGAAAGAAAAACATTACGATATAAAGCTTGTTGCACAAGCAAAAAAATTATTGAACGGAAAAGTGGCTGCATTTGTGTTGCCGCAATTTGTAAAACAAGACGAGCCTTTATCGTTTGTAAAAAATGAATACAATGGTGTTGTTATAGAAAGCTCGTTTGCCGATAAGCAATTTTTTTATGGTAAAGGTGCCGGAAGTTTTCCAACAGCCTCTGCAGTGCTGAGTGATATTGGTGCATTACGTTATAATTATCGCTACGAGTATAAAAAATTATATCATCATATTGTGCCTGAATTAAGTGATGATTTTTTTATTAAAGCATATATAAGTTTTGATGACTGGAAATTTATTCCAAAAGACAAATTTGAATGGATCGAAGAATGGCATGCGGAAGAAGAAAGAAAATATTTGGTTGGTGTTTTACCATTCAGTGAATTAAAAAATAATACCTGGTGGAAAGAAAATAATACTTCACTCATATTATCTCCTGAGCCAATTATTGAAGATGTTGAAATAAGACGATTGAAGAAAAAAAGTCTGGAGTTGGCGGGAGTTTGAGTTGATTAAAATTTTACTACCTGGAAAGTGATATTTTGTTTTTGGCGATAGTTAACATTTTTTCCATTTTGAATGGCAGGTACCCATTTTGGCCCTTTTTTAATTACACGCACAGCTTCTTCTGCAGTTCCATAACCGGGATCATTTAATGCATGTACATCTGAAACATTTCCTTCTTCATCAACTAAAAAACTTACAGTAACTGTATAGTTGCCCGCTGGCGCACGATGATCTGAAGGTGTTTGCGCATTTAAATTTCTTTCAAGATATTTAGCCCATGCATCAGAACCGCCGGGAAACTTTGCCTCAATTTGCACACTTGTAAATTCTTTATAATAGTCCTGGCCTTGAGCTTTAAAATTACTAGTCGAAGCATAATTTTTTAAGCTTGTTGCGTCAACTGAATCAGAATTATAAATTTCGTATAAACAAGTTGTTCCATATTCAGAAGACGTGAGAATGCTGTTTAAGGTAATGTTTATGTTAGCTATCGTTTTTTCTCCGTTTATATCATAAGGCTTTAAGCCTGTAACATGAGACAGATAATATTTTATATTATTAATTTCTAATTGAGTCAAACTAGCATCTGTTGCAAAGTTCGCTATACGGCCTGCGGTATCTACTGTAATTGAAACATTTCCTTTTATATCTCTTGCAGGTTTGCTTGTAATGAAGCTATAATACATATAAAAAGGGAGTTTTGCCGGGTATTCATAAGAGATATTTTTAATTGCGGTATCTTTTAAGCTTTTGCGCAAAACATTTCCAATTATATCAAAGATTATTTTTCCGTTATCGTAAAAGCTTGTTGCATTTGCAAGAATTTCAGGAAAATAATTATACAATAAATAATTTACAACTTTTTGATCTCCATCTGCGCCAAATCCAAAAACGGAATTGGAATGATAAAACACATCTACTTTGTTAAGATTAGCATCTGCAAGATGTAAGAATGCTAATGGTTTTTTTATAGTTTCATCATATGACTTTCCCTTTATAAATTTTCCATTCTTATACGATTCTGAGAAAGCTGAACTTTGATGATTTTGAGACGAATTATAGTAGTATATTCCTTCTTTCAAACTATCAACAACCGCTCCTTCTACAAAATATTCTTCGGCAGGCGGGAATACATTGGGTAAATCCTTTTGTGTATCAAACGAAAATTTTCCATTACCATTTTTTAATAAAGTATCATTATTATTATTAACCAAAAATATTGGTGTAAAGTCTGTTGAAGATTGACATTTGAAAACAACTTTTATGTTTCCTGTTATATCATAATAAAACCAATCGCCCTTCATTTCATCGTTGATGTAAAAACCTTTTTTAAGTATAATGCCTTTTTTGTTATAAAAAATAAACTCACCGTCTTTATAACCATTATCTGAATAATGCCCCGTCATCTCAATACTTCCATCAATAAAATAATCTACTACGTCACCTTTATAAAAAATCTCTTTATTCTTGTTTAACTCACACACGCGATAATATTCGGCAACAGGCTTTTCGCATATTGACCAATCTTCATCAAAATAGATTGTATCTTTTTTTTCTTGAGAAAACGAGGAATAACAGCAAAAAAAAGTAAGCAAGAATAAAAATGCGGGTTTAAAATTTTTAAGCATAAACAGTTAGGATTACTAAATAAATACGAATATCTTAATTAAAAATTATTCTTAGCTGAATATTTTTTCAGTGAAATTTAATCAAACATAAGCTGCAAAAGGGTTTCACATCTGCTCTTATTCCATAAAGCGATTTATTGATTTTAATAATCTATTTGCTACATAAATTTTTTCATAAAAACAAAAGGAAATTTTTTTTATCAGCAATAAAAAAATCAATGGCTGGTTGATGTGATTCATTTATAAATGCTTGCATGATTAAATTTTTTTTTCAGCTTTCCAAACGAAAAAAAAACGTTTAAAAAAATTTTTTTTTCAACATTTAAGTTTTGATATTCGTCGCCTGTCTCAAAAATATTTTCATTGTAAAAAAAGAATGATTTTTGAGAAACTTTTTACCAAAAAAGAATCTACTAACTCAAACAACTTTGACCATTTGCTATGACAAAAACGGCAGATAAGGTATGGGACAATTGCTTGAAGATAATTAAAGACATCGTAGAGTGGCAGCATTTCAAGACATGGTTTGAACCGATCAAACCTTTAGAATTAAATGGCAACGTTTTATTAATCCAGGTACCTAGCCAATTCTTTTTTGAATACTTAGAAGAACATTATATTAACCTGCTTGCTAAAACTTTAAAGCGGGAGCTTGGCAAAACTGCAAGGCTTGAATATCGTATAATGGTTGATAGCGGCAACAAGGGAAAAAACGGCAGCATGGATGTACCTGCGGGCAATATTAAATTTTATAATAACAATGAAATGAATTTTCCGCTTGTTATCAGTGATGAAGTAAAGAATCCGTTTGTAATTCCGGGTTTAAAGAAAATGCAAATAGATCCGCAACTGAATGCGGCTTATATTTTTGATTCTTTTATCGAAGGCGATTGTAATCGTGTTGCACGCCGTGCAGGCAGAACTGTTGCAGAGAAACCCGGCGCAAGTTCATTTAATCCTTTAGTTGTATATGGTGGTGTGGGACTTGGTAAAACACATTTAGGCCAGGCAATTGGTAATGAAGTAAAACGTTTGCATCCCCACAAACTTGTATTATATGTAAGCAGCGAAAAATTTATTAATCAATTCCAGGATCACAGCCGCAACGGCGCTATCAACGATTTCATTCATTTCTATCAATTAATAGATGTATTGATAATTGATGATGTTCAGTTTTTTGCAAAGGCAGAAAAATCACAGGATGCGTTGTTCGCTATCTTTAATCATTTGCATCAAAGTGGTAAGCAATTAGTGCTTACATCTGATAAACCACCAAAAGATTTAGACGGAATGCAGGAACGTTTGTTAAGCCGTTTCCGTTGGGGTTTAAGTGCAGATTTGCAGGTGCCGGATTACGAAACACGCATCGAGATTTTGGAACGTAAGATGAAGAACGATGGTTTAGACCTTTCGAAAGATGTAGTGAAATATGTAGCATATAATATTAGCACTAATGTGCGGGAACTGGAAGGAGCGATGATCTCTTTACTTGCACAATCATCACTTAATAAAAGAGAAATTGATCTTGAACTTGCCAAAAAAGTATTGCGCAATTTCATTCGCACAAGCAGCAAGGAAATTACAATAGACACCATCCAAAAAATGGTCTGCGAATTTTTTGCAGTGCCATACGATAAACTGTTGCAGAAAACACGTAAACGCGAAATTGTTCAAGCTCGCCAAATAACTATGTATCTCGCAAAAGCCTTCACTAAAAATTCATTAAAAACTATTGGCGAACATTTTGGCGGCCGGGATCATACAACAGTTATTCATAGTTGTCAAACTGTGAAAGATTTAATGGATACTGACAGCTTGTTCCGCGAAAATGTTGTTGAGCTCACACAAAAAGTACAATTAGCTGCTATGTGATTTATTAAAGCAAATGCTTGGTAAATGCCTTAACATTGTTAAGGCATTTGTTTTTATGTGATCAGCAATTGTATTTCAATTGAGCACGGTTGTGTCACTCACTTGTACTGCAGTTTATAAATCATCATGAAAATTATTTATCGTTACACAAAACAAGCAACTTGCAAACAGCGGCTACTGTTCTTATCTTTGCGCCACAATTTTGTTCCGCCTGCAACGGAATCTATTAATAAATAGAATCTTGCTTTAAGTGAGATCTGAAATTTTTTTATAATGGCATTATTACACAACCGCATTTCCGGCGAAGAATTAAAGCGCCTTTTAATGGAAGAAACTGAGCCAAGAACAACCATCAGTTTCTATAAATATTTTCCTATTCAGAATCCGCAGGAGTTTCGCGATTATTTATACAAACATTTGCATAATATAAAAGTGTTTGGCAGAATTTACGTTGCCAATGAAGGCATCAATGCACAGGTAAGTGTTCCGCAATCAAACTTTGAAGCACTTAGAGAATTTTTATATTTAATAAACGAATTGAATAATGTTCGTTTAAATATTGCTGTTGATGATGATGGCAAAAGCTTCTGGGTTTTATCAGTGAAAGTGCGTGAAAAAATTGTTGCTGATGGAATTGATGATCCTGGTTTCAGCATGAAAAATAAAGGCCGTTATGTGAATGCGGAACAAATGAATGATTTGTTGCAAAATGATGATACGATTGTTATCGACATGCGCAATCATTACGAATATGAAGTTGGTCATTTTGAAAAAGCAATTGAAATTCCTTCAGATACTTTTCGGGAACAATTGCCTATGGCTGTTGATATGATGAAAGGCAATGAAGAAAAAAATATTATCATGTATTGCACCGGCGGAATCCGTTGTGAGAAAGCAAGTGCTTACATGTTACACAATGGTTTTAAAAATGTTTTTCATTTGGAAGGTGGAATAATAAATTATGCAAGAGAGATAAAAGAAAATCATCAGCCTTCAAAATTCATTGGTAAAAACTTTGTATTTGATAACCGTTTAGGCGAAAGGATTACTGAAGATGTAATTGCAAAATGTCATCAATGCGGGAAGCCATGCGATACACATACTAACTGCATTAACGGTGGTTGCCATCTTTTATTTATACAATGTGAAGAATGTAAAGAAAAATATGCTGGTTGCTGCAGCATTGAATGTAAAGAAACTATTCATCTTCCTTTGGAAAGGCAGAAGCAAATTCGCAAAGGCATTGATAAAGGAAGAAACGTTTTTAATAAAAGCAAATCACGTTTGCGGCCAAGATTGAATCAATAACAAAAAAAATAGTCATTTGCTTTTCATAAGAGAAATATCATTTTATATTTACTCAATTTTAACCGTACACTAAAAACTAATTGCTCATGAAAAAATCAACCCTATGGTTTACTGCTTTATTTATTTTAATCGCAGCTTGCAGAAAGGATATTAATAGCACAAACCAGGTTTCAGCAAATAATATCATTGATGCTAAAGTAAAAGATGTAGATACATCAGGATGGTATGGTTTGTTTTTCGATCCGCTTGGTGATCCTGATGATACTGTACTCGCACATCATTATGTAAGAGTTCCCGCAGATACACTTATATTAAATGGCGAAGCAAAAGTTCCTGATGCAATGTATTCCGATTTCAGTGATAGTACTGAAATTGTGTTTGATATGCCTAACAATCACACAATTAATGCAGACAACACCTCTTTTGATGTTACTATGCGTAATGGTAAAAATAAAGTTGAATTGAATGTTTTTGGAACAAATAACAAGGCAAAGCTTACTTACAAGGCAAATGTTTTAAATGATTCGGGTTATTATTCAATGTCTGTTGGAAACACTTCAGTTAAATTTGATATCTATCCCGCAACGGATTTTACATCTTTTAAATTATTACGCTTTGCATTCACCCAAAACAAGGCTTATGTGTTTGTTTCAAATAAATTGGTGACCTCATTTAAATATGATCAGTCAGATAAAATTGGAAATCTCACGGAAATACAAATGGGCAAAGAAGGGTATATAGAATGCGATAATGTAAAGCTATACAATGCCTTTTCCCGTAATTTATTGATGAAAGAAGATTTTAATATTGCCGGTCATAGCCACACTATTTTTTATTAGCAAGCTCATTAAGTGATGCATTGATGCGTTTAAACGTTTCATCATCGCTTAAGTTTTCCGGAACAAATTTTTCACCGATAACTGTTTCATACAACTCAATGTAACGTTGCGAAATTGTATTTACCCAGTCGTCACTCATTTCAGGAACAGTTTGCCCTTCTTTCCCCATGAAATTATTTTCGATCAGCCATTCACGCACAAATTCTTTGCTTAGCTGTTTTTGCCGTTCGCCTTTTTTTTGTCGTTCTTCAAAACCATCAGCATAAAAATATCTTGAACTATCAGGTGTATGTACCTCATCCATTAAATAAACCTCGCCATCAATTTTCCCAAATTCATATTTTGTATCAGCGAGAATCAACCCATGCCGGGCAGCAATTTCCTTTCCGCGTTCAAATAATTTCAACGCATAATTGCTTAAAATTTTCCATTCATCTTTTGTTGCCAATCCTTCAGCAACAATCGCATCAGGGCTTATATCTTCATCATGACCGGCAGCAGCTTTTGTACTTGGAGTAATGATGGGCGTTTTAAAGAAATCATTTTCTTTTAAACCTTCGTTCATTGATGCGCCGCATAAAATTCGTTTACCGCTATTGTAAGTGCGCCAAGCATGGCCAACAAGATTACCTCTCACAACCATCTCAATTTTAAATGGCTCACATTTTTTGCCTATGGAAACATTAGGAGCAGGACATTTTAATAACCAGTTCGGACAAATATCGCTGGTAGCGTTAAGCATATAAGCAGCAATCTGGTTTAATACCTGTCCTTTATAAGGGATAGGTTTTGGAAGTATCACATCAAATGCAGAAATACGGTTGCTGGCAATCATTACAAGTAGGTTATTATGAATAGTATAAACATCTCTAACCTTACCACTGTAAAAATTAGTTTCACCGTTAAAATGAAATACCTGGTTTGCCATAATGCTACAAACCTAATTACAATGTTTTAGCAGGCAAAATAGTTCAGGAAGAATCCTTTCGTAAACTTATTCCACAATGTGCGTATCTAAATTTATTTATTAATAATAACAAATCATATTATTGCATCAATTAAAAAATCCGATATGAAAAAATCCGTGATTGTTTTGATCTATACAATCATTTGTTTATTGACAGCTAAAACTATGTATGCACAATCAACAATAGTTGTAAGCGGCAATATTAAAAACAGCCAAACAAAAGAAAATCTATCTGCAGTATCTGTTACAGTTAAGGGAAGCGCCACAGGAACTTTTACTGATGAAAAAGGAAACTTTAGAATTGTAACTACAAAAAAACCGCCATTTGCTATTATTATAAGTTCAATAGGATACGCCACTAAAGAAGTAAATGTTGAAAGTGAAGGCCAGGTGTTGAATATCGAACTTGAATTAGGTTTTGTGTTAGGCCAGGAAATAGTAGTTGCTGCATCAAGGTTGCCTCAGCGAATTTTAGAATCTCCTGTTTCAATCGAGCATATTAGCACCAGGGATATTTTGCAATCACCTGCATCAAGTTACTACGATGTAACCCAAAATCTTAAAGGAGTTGATGTGGTCACTTCAAGTCTTACATTTAAATCAATTTCTACACGCGGCTTTAACGGGAGTGGTAATGTGCGTTTGAACCAGATTGTTGACGGTATGGATAACCAGGCGCCGGGTTTAAATTTTTCCGTAGGCAATGTAATTGGTATAACCGATTTGGATGTAGATAATATGGAATTATTGGAAGGTGCATCTTCAGCTTTGTATGGCCCGGGCGGTATGAACGGTACATTACTTATTAATAGTAAAAGTCCGTTTAAGTATCAGGGTGTAAGTGTGCAGGTAAGAGAAGGAATAATGAACATTGATGGAAAATACAGGGATCCTTCGCCATATCATGATGTGACATTACGATGGGGCCAAAAAATTTCTGACAAGTTTGCTTTTAAGATAAGCGGCCAATATGTTTGGGCAAAAGATTGGATGGCTGCTGATTCATCCAACTACATGGTTAATTCTGATCCAACCAAATCCCGTCCTATTCCTGGAACACGTACCTCGGATGCAAATTATGATGGTGTTAATATTTATGGTGATGAAATATCGGGCGATATGTATGATGTGGCAAATGGTGCTGTTGCCGCATATACTAAAGGCTTTATTGATTTTTTCCATGCTACTTATAGTGCTGACCCTACGCAAGAACAAATTACCGGTTATTTATCTACAGATCCGGGGCCTTCGCCATTTTATAACGGATTGCAGCAAGGCATAATTCATCAAGGGCAAAATGTTTCCAGAACTGGTTATAAAGAATCAGATGTTGTTCCGAGTAATACTATCAATGCTAAAATTACAGGTGGATTATATTACAAAATAAAACCCGATTTGGAAGCTTCCATAGTTGCATATTGGGGTACAGGTAACAGCGTTTATCAAGGTACAGACAGGTATGCGCTTAAAAATCTAAAAATTGGACAATACAAATTAGAATTAAAAAGTAACAATTGGTTTTTACGTGCTTACACAACGCAGGAAAATTCCGGAGAATCATATAATGCTACAGTCACTACACAATTATTTAATGAAGCATGGAGTCCGAGTATTAATGTTTGGTATCCTACCTATACCGCAGTATATTCAGAAGCGATTATGGGCGGTGCAAGTCCAGACCAGGCTAATAGTATTGCGCGTGCAACCGCGGATGCCAACAGGCCTAAGCCAGGTTCACCGGAGTTCAATCACATTTTCGATTCGGTGCGTTTACTTCCAATTCCGCAAGGCGGCAGATTTTTAGATCGCTCTGATTTGTACATGGTGGAAGGGCAATATAATTTAACTGATGCCCTTCATGCAAATGTGCAGGGCTCACCATTGGAAGTATTGGTTGGCGCTAACTTCAAATCGTATGTTTTAAATTCGGAAGGAACGCTCTTCGCAGATACAATTGGACATCCGATTTATATTAACGAAGTTGGAAGTTATTTGCAGTTATCTCAAAAGCTGTTTAACGATGTTTTGAAATTAACTGCATCCGGCAGGTATGATAAAAACGAGTATTTTAAAGGACGATTTACTCCAAGAATTTCTGCAGTTATCAGCGTTGCAAAAAATCATAATATCAGATTATCTTATCAAACCGCTTATCGCTTTCCAACAACACAAAACCAGTGGATTGATCTTGTGATTGGTGAAGGCGCAAGATTAATTGGAGGATTACCTCAACTAAGAGAGAAATATAATTTTAATGCTAACCCTGTATATTCTTCAGAGAGTTTTCTTTCGGGCGCTCCGGAAGTACAAAAGTTTGATGAATATAAACCTGAATCATCCAGGTCTTTCGAATTAGGTTATAAAGGGTTAATCAATAATAATCTTTTGGTTGATGTATATGGCTATGTATCAAAATATGAAAATTTCCTTGGCCGTATTGTAGTTTTTCAGTCATCAACCACACCCGGCGATTCTGCGGGTCTTGCAAATCCAAAAGTTTTCTCAGTAGCAGTTAACAGTTCTGCTAAAGTTAACACAGAGGGCTGGGGCATATCATTACAGTACTTATTGCAACACGGGTTTTTTATAAATGCCAATGTATTTTCCGATCAGATTACCAATGTTCCATCAGGCTTTCTCTCTTATTTCAATACTCCAAAATACCGTTATAATTTAGGTTTTGGAAACAGTGGAATTGATAAAGCAAAACGCCTGGCTTTTAACGTAACTTACAGGTGGCAGGACGCATTCTTTTTTGAAAGCGATTTCAGACAGGGAAACTTACCTGCATTCGGAACATTAGATGCACAGGTTAGCTATAAGCTTTCTAAACAGCAATTATTATTTAAACTGGGAGGTACAAATATTATTAATCATTATTATCGCAATGCATTTGGCAATCCTTATATTGGCGGGCTATATTACATTAGCGTTGCTTACAATGTATTTTAAGAAAAATATCGGCTATGAAAATGTACCCCGCGAAAGCGGGGTTTTTTATTGCTGTAACTTGCAATTAGTATGAAGCGGAAATTAGTAGTGTTAACCGGTGCTGGTATTAGCGCGGAAAGCGGATTAAAAACTTTTCGCGATAGCGATGGATTATGGAATGGATACAATATTGAAGATGTAGCAACGCCACGGGCCTGGAAAAAAAATAAACAACTTGTGCTTGATTTTTATAACATGCGGCGCAGAGATGTTGCAAACGCTCAGCCTAATGCTGCGCACATTGGTTTAGCCGAACTGGAAAATTATTTTGATGTGCATATCATCACACAAAATATTGATGACTTGCATGAGCGTGCCGGCAGCACAAATATATTGCACCTGCATGGCGAGATATTTAAAATGAGAAGTGAGACGAATGAAGAACTGATTTATGAAATAAAGGAAGACATTTTGTTAGGTGATGTTGCTAATGATGGCGCACAATTGCGTCCGCATATCGTGTGGTTTGAAGAACCGGTTCCAATGATTGAAGAAGCGGCTGCCATTACATCTAATGCAGATATTTTTGTAGTAATAGGAACATCACTTGTTGTTTATCCCGCTGCAGGATTAGTAAACTATGCTCCTCAAGCTATTCCCAAATTTATTCTTGATAAACATATTCCTTATTCATTATTACATAATATAACTGCTATTGAAAAGCCAGCTACTGAAGGAATTGTTGAATTAGTTACACTGCTTAAAAAATTGTAGAAGTTAGTTTAACAAGTGATCGGTTTTTACAGATGTATTTTATAGTTTAAAATTACTTATCAATTATTATCATTTATAGAGGTTTAAAATAAAAAAGAGCTCACGCAGTGAACTCTTTTTTTCAAAATAAATTGGTACAATTACCACCTGCTTCCGCTTGCGCTGAAAGATCTTTTATTATTACTATTAGATCTTTCTTCACGTGGTTTTGCAACTGTAACGCTGATGGTTCTTCCATCAACTACAGCTCCGTCTAATTCTTTGATGGCTTTTTCACCAGCT
>JAFBAF010000031.1 GCA_019247895.1 Parafilimonas sp.
ACAAGAAATGCATTAAGCCAAATTTCCATACCAGTTTGTTTTGTTCCTCCTGCATTTAAAAAATAAGTTGTGCCTGTGCTGTCTTGCTGCTGCACAATTGCATGTTTTAAATCGAATGAATAAACAGAAGCACTAAACTCTAACCTGTTTTGCAACATACTTCCTTTTAAGCCTCCTTCAATATTCCAGCCGTATTCGGGTTGAAGATCATAAAATTGATTCGTTGAAGGCCGCACCTCTGCTAATGTTGGCGGCGAAAATCCTTTTGAAAGAATTCCAAACAGTGAAACAGTTTTATCCATCTTATATAACACGCTTAATCTCGGCGCAATTAAAATATTTGTGTTTTGATGTTGCCAGTAATTATATACAGAATCGGAAACACGATTGTATTTTAATAACTGCTGATTTGCGCTTAATCCGCCTTGTATAGTAAAGTTTTTACACTGAATATTCAATTGAGTAAACAAAAAATATTGCATTACATGCACTTCATCATCATACATTAAATCGCCTTCTATTCCGCTGTTGTTAATGTAATTTTTTATGTGAGAAATATTTTGTTGCCACTCCGCGCCGGTAAGCCATTTTATTTTTAAAGCATTTAATTCAAACACTGTTCTTGCGCCATAATTTAATTCTTTACGATGCTCATAATTTGTGATGAAAGGATTTTTAAAATCTGTGTGATTGATTGTTGCTGAAGTTGTATTGCTCCACATTTTATTAAACGCAGAATGCAAACTCAAACCTGCAAAACCTGTTTTATTATACACACCTGAATTTTGCTTTACAGCACCGGGCAAAGTTGCTGTTGGTTGACGAGCTAATGTTGGCAAAGAATCCATTTGCGCTTTGGTAATTCCTCCGGGCGTTTCATAATGAAGATTGGTATAAAATAATAATGCAGATAACTCTTCTTTGTTATTGATGTTCCAATTTAAATCGCCTTGTATTGCATCTTTACGTACAGCACTTTGCTGGCGATAACCATTATTTTGATAATGGCTTTGCTGCAAACTGAAAGACAAATTTTTTGTTTGATGATTAAAACTTAATTGTTCATTAAATAAACCATAAGAACCAGTTTCAACGTTGGCACTGAAATTTTTTTGTGTTGTTGATGGATCGCTTTTTAATAAAACTACGCCGCCTGTATTTGCGCCATACATACTGCTTGCCGGCCCTTTAATAATTTCAATGGATGAAAGCTGGCTGATATCAATAAGATTTAAATAAGTATTGCCGCCTGCATCTGTAAGCGGAATATCATTCCAATAAATTTTTATATTTCTTACACCAAAAGGTGAACGCAATAAACTGCCGCGAATAGATAAACGGTAACTGCCCGGGCTGCGTTGTTCCATTCTTACACCTGCAACAGTGTTTAAAACAGGAACGAGTGTTGTATTATTAAAACGTTGTAGTTGATTTTTATTGATGATTGCAATTGAAGCTGGTGCATCTTTCCAATTTCTTGCACCACCAAAAGCGGTTACAGTAACGGTTTCAAGTGTTGATGTGTCTGTAAATTTTTTTGATGAATCGGCTTGTGCTTGTAAAGCTGTTAGCTGTAAGCTGAAAGCTGCGAGCAGTAAAAACGGTTTTACAAACTGATTTGGTGACTTGAATTTGAGCTTAAAAGCAGCGATAAAAATATAGAGCACAAGTGTTGCGACGCAAGGAACGATGCCATATAAAACAAAAGCTAATATCATAAAACTGTCCATTGTCAATAGACGATAGACCATAGTAGAAATACTGTTGACGGTGGACTATGGACTGTCGACCGAATTACTTCTTCATATACATCACGTCTTTAACCAACTTTATTGTGCGTTCAATACTCGGCAAATACGCTGCCACAAGGTTTGGTGCATAATGCATGGGCGCATCGGCACTTGTTAAACGAAGAACCGGAGCATCTAAATAATCGAAACCTTCTTTTTGTATGCGATAGCTTAGTTCACTTGCCACGCCGCACATTGGCCATTCTTCTGCAATAATTACCAAACGATTTGTTTTTTTCACGCTTTCTAAAACAGTCATCCAGTCCAGCGGACGAATGGTGCGCAGGTCAATTACTTCGGCGCTTACATTTTCCTTTTCCAGTTCGGTTGCAGCGGCTAATGCAACTTTCATCATTTTATTAAATGAAACAATTGTTACATCACTGCCTTCACGCTTCACATCAGCTTTACCTAATTCAATATAATATTCTTCTTCGGGCACTTCACTTTTATCGCCATACATCACTTCACTTTCCATAAACATTACAGGATCTTCTTCG
>JAFBAF010000058.1 GCA_019247895.1 Parafilimonas sp.
TAGCCAGCGGATGCCCATACACATCAGCATAATAATGAGATAAGAATCCTAATGCAAAAGCAAACCCGTTCAAACTATCAGCATATTTTAATAACGCTTCGTTTATATCGCCGCTTCTAACATAATGGACAAGGTTAGTAAAAAGCGGACTGCCGAAAGGGTAATAACCCATATCGGGCGTAACTGCACCTCCATAAGCATATGCTCTTGCAAAAATAAATTCTGAATCGGTCGACGAAGGAAATTTCTGTTTTAGAAAAGGCAACAATACGCTGTCCCATTCTGCATCAATAATTGCTTCATGCGTTAATACGCCAATACTATAGCTTTTACAAGGTACGAAGACCATTAACATGAGTACAAGCCAAGATGTATATACTGACACTTTCATGCGTTACAATATTTATGCAATTTCTTCGCCAGATGTTTAAAAATATTTTATTGTTTAATCAGGTTCAGGCATATCCAATTTTCTCTTTGCAATTTTTTACTGAGTATAAACCGGTGCGTAGAAGCGAGAGTTATAATATCTTTTTCATCAGCTTTTAATAACCCGCTTAATAAAAGCGTTCCGCTGCTTATTAAACAATGATCGAACAACGAAAAATTTTCCTGTATTACATTGCGTGTAATGTTTGCAAGAATGATATCATAAGTATTATTTGCAACAGGTTTATCCGCTAACTTCAAATCAATATTGACAATATTATTTTTATTGAAATTTTCCGCGGCATTGTCAATACTCCATTCATCGTTATCAATCGCAATTACAGAAGCCGCTCCTAACTGTTTTGCACGAATTGCAAGTACACCGGTGCCAGTTCCAAAATCCATTACCTGTTTATTTGTGAAATCAATTTGTTGCATTTGCTGTATCATCATATAAGTTGTTGCATGATGCCCGGTTCCAAAACTCATTTTTGGAGTGATGATGATTTCGTGCTGAACATCTTTAATTGGTTGATGAAACGCTGCTCTTATCGCGCAAAAATCTTCAACAATAACGGGTTGAAAATTTGATTCCCATTCTTTATTCCAATTAATATCTGGTAATTCTGTTGTTGTATATTTCAGTTGAAATTGTTTTGCTATTTCTTCAAGTTGCGGTTTATCAAATAATGAACTTGAAATAAATGCTTTTAACTGGTTTGAAGATTCTTCAAAACCTTCGTACTGCAGATCGGAAAGCAAGGCAATCAATATCTCGGTCGTTTCTTTTGAAGATTCAGTGAATATAATTTCGATATAAGGCATATTCAAATTAAACAGCAATTTGCAACTAAAACAGCTTGCTGAATTTTATCTGGACAATTTTTGACTCTTTAGAAATCCCGTACGTTACAATGCCGCAAAATTTATAAAACGGCGCAAACATTATACCTGCGCCATAAGCAGTGTGTAATGTATTTGATGCCTCATGAGGAAGCCAAACACGGCCATCATCAAAAAACAACAGCAGCCCGGCCTTTGCATTTACCAAATGTGTGTGCAGGCTGGTTATATAGCGCAGTTCATTATTATTATAAAATGCGGATTTGCCCCAATATCTTTCGCGTTTATAACCACGCAAACTTTCCGGGCCACCAATTATGGCATGCTCATAAAACTCCGCGCTACTTAGTATGTTATTGTCGGCCGCAACTGTTGCTGCGCTTGCTGTTATGGCTAATGACAATTTATCAAACAAGGGCAGATAGGCTTTTGCTCTTCCATAATATTTTTGAAAAAATTCATTGCGTGTTGTATTAAACATGGCAGTTGCTGTACTAATAAATGAGAAACCTTTTACGGGGACAACAGAATCATCAACGTTTAAATAGGTGTATGTTAACTGGCTGCCGATATAATTATTTGTTTCTAATGCATCTTTATTTAAAGGCAAAAATTCTTTTACGAGATATCTTTCCGTATCATTCAAAATTTTTACGCTATGAAAAAATGCGGTGGCAGTCACGCTGCTTTTTCCAAAATTTTTATTTAAGCCTGCACTCAACAACCATTCTCTTGCGCGCATTCTAAAGTAGTCTTTATCCGCTGTTGTTAAATGCGTTTCGTTTCCCAAACCAAAAAAATTTGTCCATCTTATCGCATCATACTTCGCACCAAATACAAGATTCCATTTATCAAATACATTCGGATAGATCGCATTGTATGATGTACTTATTGCATGTTGCGAGAGCGAATAGTGCAAGTCAATTTTTTGTTTGGTATTGAAGGGGCTTCTTCGCCATGAATAACCGGTAAATTTATAACCAAGCCCAACATATAACCTGTCGTCATAATCATAAAAAAAAGATGGAGAAATACTGTGTTTATTATAATTAAACCAATCGTATTTAAATGCGTGTATTGCGCTGTCTTGCTTTAAATGCAGAGAAGCATTTGAAGTTTGAAATGAGTTATTTCTATCATCATAAATAGCAATACTGCTGCCGTTGATTTCAATAACAGAATCTTTTTCAGGGCCGCCAATAATTTTTATTGAGATATTATTTGAACCGTTTATTTTATAAATGTCATTTCCACCAATTCCGTACAACATGATCTTTTTTGTTTCTGATGGATAGAATGTTCTCTCATAATAAGCAGTATCAATTTTGTTCCTATTTGTATCTGTCATAAATATCTTCAGGGTTGTTCCGGCCGCTGCTCCGTTTATTTCAAAATATTCGCTTTTGCTGCTGCCTGTTATATCAACTTGCTTTGCAAGAAACCGATAATATTCAGTCGCATATTGTTTAAGATGCGCTCTTCTTAATTCCAATTTTTCTATAAGCTCTTTACCGGATATTGCGAATATTTCAGAAGGCAATTGTTTAACAGATTGCTCTATAACATCATTGGTTAATGCCTTCTGAAGCGTATTAGCAGCATTTATCCAGTCCTGCAATGTCATTTCATTGGCAAAGAACCTGTCCATATTGCGTTCTTCATAATTCAGTATAATGATATTTTTAGTATCGTTATTAAAGTTTTGCATGAAGTTTAAATCTTCGGCAATTAACATGCGGTCAATTAAAAAACCATCGTGCGTATAAAAAGCCTGGTCGCGATCCCGCGGAATTGGAAAATATACAGTTGAGATACTATCCTCAGAACCCCATTGCCAATTGTCTTCATGCCTGTCCCAGTCTGCTATCAATATATCAAACAATCTTGCTTTTATAAACTGGAATTGCGCAGTTTTGTTCGAATTATCTTTCAAAAGAATTTTTATTACATCATCAGTTGCTGTAAAATATTTTGAGTTATGTAAATTATCTGCATCGCTCCAGTCGCCACCTAATTTTTGTTCAAACAAATACAAATCATTTCCAAACTTTTTATTGAAAGAATCAAGTGCCGGTTGCGCAGGCAAATAAACCAGTTGGGGGTTTGTGTGCGGAATGCCTGCATATTCCTGCATAATATTTACTGCAAACGCAGCATACGGGTATGACATAGAAACTCCATCATTAATGATCTCTTCAACAATAGTATTTCTAAATTGAGGCAGCACAACATCTTTTCTTGATTTATCAATTGAACGAATAGTGTATTGCTTTCCGTGGGCTGATTTTAATTGCAATGTTTTTGTTTCGTTGCCGCCGCCGGGTTTGTAAGGTGTTAAACCACCATCAAACTTATCAAGTAACAATATGCGAACCTGCACAGGAGTTGTCCATTCTGTTCTGCGATTTTTTCCCCACAGCCATTGATAGAATTGCGGTTTATCGTATTGCGGACCTGCGCTGATTGTTTTAAAAGCCGATGTATCGGTTTTAGCTTGCCCAAAACCTTGAACTGTTGAAGCAGTTAGACATGATATTATCAAAAATGCCCTATACAATGTATTAAATAAAACCAATACATGTCAAACTTAATGCCAGCACAACGCAGGCACAGCTTTTGCAAAACAGACGTGTATGAAAAATTTTTTTTGTGTCAGTATTATTTTGAGCATTCTTTTTACTGCCTGCAATAATCAACATTCAAATTCTCAAACAAATAGTTCAGCGACTAAAACAGAAAAAAAAATAAGCAGTCGAAATCGCAGTATCACAGCTTCGAATTCTTACAGTGATCTTTTTTTTGACAGCACTAAACTGGAAAGCTTTATTACTCAAAATGCAATTGCGGATTCTGTTGCAATAAGAATGAGAAGTTTTTACAACGCGAGAAATTACCAGTATGCATGGTTCACTTCAAATGGCTTAACAGAGCAGGCGCTGGGCTTTTGGAATCTTCGCAATTATACAATTTATTCAGGTGATACATCGCTGAAAAACAAGCCGCTGGAAAAAGAGATGGATGATCTTACCGCAGAAGATTCTATGCAGGTAAGTGCTTCCGATTCTTCTGTTTTGAATACGGAACTTTTGTTAACGCAATCATTTATTAATTATACGCTTAGTAAGTATGAAAATGGCTATGTTAAAAGAAAAGAAGCGGAGCGCTTTATACCATTTAAAAAAGAAGATGCAACAGCCTATGCCGACTCGTTGATCAATAAAAAACACAAAGACGATAAATATTTTGATGATGTAAACGACGATTATAAAGCACTAAAAGGCCAGCTTGCAAAATACCTTCAAATAGTAAAAAGTGGCGGATGGCCGCAGGTGGAAGGTGATGCAAAATCATTTAAAAAAGGTGCATCTTCTCCACAAATTGCATTGCTCAAAAAAAGATTACAAATCTCCGGTGATATGCAGGCGCACGATACAAGTGCCGTTTTTGATGATACACTTACAAATGCAATTAAGGCTTATCAAGGCAGAATTGGCTTAACGCAGAATGGAGAAATTACTGCAGATCTTTTAAAAGACATTAATATAACTGCACAACAAAGGCTTCAGCAAATTTTGATAAACATGAACCGCATGCGCTGGATGCCGCAGGAACCACAAGGGCAATTAATACTTGTAAACATTCCTGAATTCATCTTACATTTTGTTGATGGAAAAAATAAAGTGTTTGATATGGTTGTTGTTGTAGGAAAAGAAGGACATAATACAATGATGTTTACAGGCAAACTCAGTCAAATTGTATTTAGCCCGTATTGGAATGTGCCGCCAAGTATTGTAAAGAAAGAAATACTTCCGAAGATGCAAAGCAATCCAAATTATCTTAAAGAACAAAACATGGAAGTAACGGGTAATTCCGGTGGTTTACCTGTGATAAGACAATTGCCGGGAGAAAAAAATTCGTTAGGGCGGGTAAAGTTTTTATTTCCTAACAGTTATAATATTTATTTTCACGATACGCCGGCAAAATCACTTTTTAGTAAAGATAAAAGAGCATTCAGCCATGGTTGTATAAGATTAAGCGAGCCCGAAAAAATGGCTGATTATCTTTTGAGAGATCAACCGCAATGGACGCCTGATAAAATAGAAGAAGCGATGAATAGCGGTAATCAACAATTTGTGAATATTAAAAACCCTGTGCCTGTATTTATAACCTATTACACCGCCTGGGTAGATGAAAATGGACAGTTGAATTTTAGAGATGACATTTATAATCGTGATTCAACAATCGCAGGCAGGATGTTTTAATCATCAATAATAATCCTTGTGCTCTTAATTATTCTAAATAAAAATAAAGTAATAAGAATCTTATATTTTTGACCAATGAGTTTCAGTATAAACATTAGGAGAAGCTTAGTTGCTATCGCGGGTTTTATTGCAGTTATATGTACTTTATGTGCTTGTACAAAAAACGGATCTTCTCAGCCTGTTGTTCATGTTATCACGTATAAACTTATTGCTAATGATTACACTCCTTTTAACCATATTTCTTATACAGATTCTGTTGGAATCCAGGAAAGTGTATCCGCAGCTGACTCTACTTCCGGTTGGTCAAAAATTGTTAACGAACCGTACTCTAACTTTCCGGTAACGCTCGAGGTACAAGGGCAGAATTCTACATCAAGTCAACTTACTTATTCACTTGAAATAATTGTGGACGGGAGCAGTAAATCAAACCAACAATATTCAACTGCAGCGTTTGGAAGTTACAGTAATCAAATTTCAATTGTAATACCATAAAAAAGCTTTTGTCTATTGCATTAACACTACACGGCATATTAAGGCCAAACACTTAGAACCTTTACATTTATACATTAAACCGAATCACATTTTAATAAATAAACTGTTGAGGAATTGCCACACTTATCTTATCATTTATTGAAGCATTACTTGATTAAGAATATAACTATCTGCTTAGTAAAAAGGTTGTTAAGTACACACATTTAAGCTTTTGAATATTCAATCCAATAAGACCGGCAATAATAAATGCAATTGAGATCATTTGCATCCAATTAAATTTTTCATTAAAAATATATATGCCTGCAATGGCAACAAGTACTGTGCTGGCACCGGCCCACATTGCATTTGCAGTGCCCGCATGTAATTGCTTTAGAGCAAGTGTTAAGAAAATAAATGAGGCACTATATAAAATAACGGCAATAACTGCATACAATTTTTGTTGAAATCCGTTAGATAATTTCATGAATATAATTGCAACCGATTCTGCAACTACAGTGATAGTTAAAAAAATATAGCCCATAATAATATTTTATAATGAAGGCAGGAATGCGGTGTTTAAATTTAGTACCTTGGCGTTATATAACAGCAATTGATATAAAGCAACAGTTATGACTTTTTCTGTGAAAAAACCCTGATTACTTTTACAAACCTGCCCCTGTAATAATCGTTTAATGGAGTAATAGTAACACCATTTGCTTTGCCCGAAGTAGAATGAATAAACAACGTTTGAATAGAATCATTTGAAATAATAATGCCCATATGCCCAACGCTGCGTTCGGTGCTGTCTGTGCCGGTAAATAAAATCAAATCACCTGGTTTAGATTGTTGTAATGGAACTTCATCAGCAACATTTGTAAAATCAATCGAAGATCTTGGAACCGTTATATTGAAATGATTGAATACATATGTAATGAATCCCGAACAATCAAAACCTTGTTCAGGATTTGCAGAACCGTACAAATACGGCGTACCGATTAATGTTTCAGAGTATTTTACAAGTGCCGCAGGCGAAGCGCTGTCAGTATTTATGATTGATGAAAATGAATGCTTGGTAATGGCAGTTGCGGCAGTTGAATCAGAATGGTTTTCAACCGCCGGTCTTCTTTTTATTTGGGTACATGATGCAAGGAATACAACTGACGCCAATATGTATTTCATAGATTTTTATCAAAACAAAAACTATTCCTGCAATAAGTATCAGTATTGATCCGCAACCTAATCTAATACTGCATTCTATCAACAAAATATAATATCCATAAACAAAGCAGCAGCCATATCATGCTTAAATAAAAACCGCCAAGTATATCCGTTGCATAATGTACATGCAGATATATTCTGCTGATTGCAACTACTGTTGCTATAAAGAAAAAGATTAGAAGCAGGATAATTTTCCATATTATTTTAAATGATCGTCTCCAAATTAAATAGCTTAACAAACCTGCAAACACATAAGAGGCGAATGCATGACCGCTTGGATAACCATAGCTGTTTATGTAACTAATTAGCGGATCAACGGGGCGATGACGATGAAATACGTCCTGCATATAAAACAACAACTGGTTACCTAAAAATCCTGTTAGCCCAATTGCAATTGCAAACCATAGCTTTTTTCGGAAAAATAAATAATAAACTGCCAATAGTGTATAACAGGGAAATAAGAAATAACGAGATCCAAGAAAAGTAATCGTTAACATGAATCTTGTCATTGCTGTACTTTCTGCAGGCAGCAAACAGGCAAACACATGGTCGTCAAATTGAAGTGGTGAATCATGGGTTACTTTAAACCCTGTAAAACAAAATGCAATTAGCATTACAACAAAAAAAACAATGCTAAGCCACAGTAAAATTTTTGTATCCCGGTTGTACACGGGTGAATTAAAAAACATTTAGCTTAAAAATACAAAGCATTAAGTATTTGACAGGATGCAACCCGGGAAGAAAATTCGATTAATGCTTTCTTTTATGGTGCAGATTTTGACATTATAATTGTCATGCGAAAAAAAAGATTCGCTCTATATGCACTAATCATTATTGTGCTGGCAACGGCGGCATTTATTTTTATCCGGTCACGATTGCTAAACACAACGAAAACCAACGCAAGCTCAACTATACAAAACCCCACCTCTCCTATTGATTTACGCCCTGCTATAATTGCCAAATTGCAATCGCTTATAAAAACCGGTTCAGATGGATTGTATAATCTTTCTATGCAGGAAATTGAACCCGATATTGTTGCATCAACAGTAGATATTATTAATGCAAAGCTTACTCCCGATTCGCTGGCATTAAAACATCTTGATAGCCTGCAACAGGCACCAGATGATGTTTACACAATTTCAGTAGATACCCTTCACATAACAGGTATTAATATTGATGATCTTTTACACACTTCAGATATTCGTTTGGATAGTATTACTGTTTCGAAGCCTGTTATAACCTGCGATCATCAACCTAAACCATACAACCGCTTACAACGTGCAAAGGAACAAGATGAAACATTATATCAAAAGCTCGCAGGGCAAATTAAAAGTGCGGTCATTCAAAGTATCATTGTTCGTAAATGCACATATATCAGCAAACAAAAAGGCAACAAACAAAAAATATTTAATGATGTTACAATGCAGGCAAGCCACCTGCAAATTGATTCATCAACACAATATGATAAACAAAGAGTATTCTTCTCGAAACAGGTAAATATAAGTTGCAACAATTTTATGAGCCGCACCGCAGACAGTTTGTATTTTTTTAAAATAGGTTCTATACAAATAGATGCAACACAGCGCTCACTTGCAGCACAACAAGTTGCATATATACCACGGGGAAGCAAATCACAATTTGAAAAAAGACTGCAATACCAGGATAACCGTTTTAATATGCAATTCCCGAAAATAATTGCCAGGAATATAGATTGGTGGGCGCTCACCAATAATGAAAGTTTTACAACTGATGAAGTAGAGTTATATAACGCGACGATCGAAGATTATGTTGACAGAAGATTGCCTGAAACCGGCACCGGCAATATCAGGGATTTTCCCCCGCAGTTACTTATGGAAGTTCCTGTAAAAATGAATATTAAAACATTGCGGCTACATAAAATGAATCTCTCGTATGAAGAATTCAATCCTTCATCTAATAAAAATGGCACAATAAGTTTTAATAATATTGATGGAACTATTTCAAACATTTCCAATATTCCGGCAGTAATGAGTAAGTATGCTTATACAAAAGCAACTTTAAAGGGACTGTTCATGAATTCAGTTTTGCTTACGAGCAATTTTAGCTTCGATCTCAAAAAATCGTCAACTGGAAACTTTTCAATGCAAATGAATGTGGATAGCATAGATAAGGATGTTTTAAATTCCATTGCCGAGCCACTGGGTTTGTTTACAATAAAAACAGGAAAGGTTACAAAAGCTGGTGTAAAAATAAAAGGCGATAATTATAAGTCTGAAGTGAATTTGCTGATGCTATACAATGACCTGCATTTAATACCGTTGAAAAAAAATGAAGGCAATGACACAAGCATGCATAAAAAAACTGTCATAGGTTTTTTCGCCAATACTTTCATAATCAAAAATAATAATCCTGCACACGATAATGATCCGCGCATTATTAATACAAATGCAAACCGTAGCCCATCCGAAGCATTTTTTGGTTTTATCTGGAAGAGTATATTAACCGGTATTTTAAAAACGATCGGCTTGCCTGAGAAATTTGGAGGAAAAAGATAATGAGGATAGCAAGGAACACTAATTGCATTCTCAAAAAACCGGTTAAAATTAAAGCAGTAGTTGTTTTTGGTTTGCTTCAGTTACGGTCGTTTTCATTGAAGAAAAAATGGTCTTCGCCACATACCGGAAAAGCTTTTTCCTTCACACCATTTAAGCAAATCTGCCGCTTACCTGATTCATTGTTTTGAAACATCCATATTTAACCCGGCAGAGTTTCAAAAATCATTTACTTGTTGATGTTCGATCTTAGTTATATGACCAGGTAAATGCCTTGGTTTTATATATCTAAACAACAAACCTGCCACTGCAAACAAAATAGCAAAAAACGAGTTCACGGCTATCACTTCAGTTACAGAACTTCCCGTAAATTCATTCGTTTTGGCAAGCAACTGGATAACCGCAAACAAAACCAGCGTGAGTGCAGTTATAAACATCACACGTTCCATTCCATTAATTGTAAAGCGGGAAAGAAAAGTGCCGCCAATAACAATAACAACAATAGCTATGTACATTAAGTTAGCTGTATTGGGTCCCGATCCGATAAGACCGACTGCAAGGTTTACCCATATTAATAAAAGTGTTGAACCGATTGCTAATGCAACAGCTGCTTTGTAAAGAATGTTTGATAACGACCTGGTCAGTAGTATATAGGCACATCCGGTTCCAAAGATCAACATGCCCATAATAATAAAATCAATCGCGCCCCAATTTACCTGATCAGTGAACTGCATTGCTAAAAAAGGCATTAATAAGATAAGAATAGTTGCCAGTGCAACCCTGGTAAGAGAACGGGGTAAACTTTTTTGCTGCTTCATTTTTAATATTTAAGATTGTAAAAAGTGCTTTGAAATACAAAGTAAATACATAAAATTTACTTTTTGAAATAATTTTTATTATTAGCATGGTTTTTTCTTTGAGCGGCTTACTGCTCACTTTCTATCTTTGAGCATTTATAATTATTGCCTTGGAAACATTAAGACCTTTATTGACAACTTACGCTTATAACATTACAGGGTCGTACGAAGATGCGAAAGATATTGTGCAGGAAGCTTACCTAAGATTTATGAATGTTACACAACATATCGAAAATGAGAAAGCATATCTTATCCGAACAGTTATAAACCTATCTATAAATTTTAAAAGCAGGCAAAAAAAATTGTTGCCTCAATATCCGGGCATTTGGTTGCCCGAACCTGTTGCCACAGAAAAAACGGATGCAGCAATCATTAGTAAAGAGACTTTATCGTATAGCTTAATGGTGTTACTTGAAAAATTGAATGCTAAACAACGGGCGGTATTTATTTTGAAAGAAGCCTTCAGTTACGAGCATGAAGATATCGCTGAAGTGATTGGAATAACTGCAGAAAATTCAAGAAAAATTTTAAGCCGTGCAAAAGAGCAATTAAAAGCAACCGTCACTAAAACATCTAAAAAAATCTCTTCAGCTTATTTAGACAATTACATCGATGTTATTCATAACACAGACATAAAAGCACTTGAAAAATTATTGAATGAAGACATCTTACTTGTTTCAGATGGTGGTGGCAAAGTGGCTGCATCATTAAAACCTGTTGCAGGAAAAGATCATGTAATGAAATTTTTGCTGGGTGTGTATAATAAATTTTACAGAGATCAGAAAATGGAAAGAGCATATATCAATCATCAGCCGGCATTGTTATATTTTACTAACAATGAGCTAACCAATTGCCAGGTGTTTACATTAAACAACGGCAAAATTGAAAACATTTATTTTATAAGAAATCCCGGTAAACTAAAATTTCTTGAAGAAAATTTTAAATAGTGTCACGTTTCTGCTTGTTGAGTTGTTACTATTGAACAAAAAATTACTATGGAAAGAATATCTTTTAATGCAGCGCCTGCAGGTGCTTATCAGGCAATGAAACAATTACAGGATTATGTTGACAATTGTGGCCTCGATCAACAATTATTAGAATTGATACGCTTTAGAATTTCACAGATCAATAGCTGTGCATATTGCCTAGATATGCATTTTAAAGAAGCCGTTGAAATGGGTGAAACGCCATTGCGTTTGTTCTCTCTTTCTGCATGGAGAGAGACTCCGTACTACACTCCAAAAGAAGAAGCTGTTCTTGCTTTTGCTGAAACATTAACTAAGTTACCTGCAGATGAAAGAAGTGATAACATTCATGAAGAATTGAATAAATATTTTTCAAAACACGAGATCGCTAATCTTACAATGGCTGTTGTTGCAATTAACGGATGGAACCGTATTACAAGATCTTTTGGTACCATCCCGGGAAAATATAAAGTGCCGCATATATCAAAAGCTTCTCAGAATTAATAACATAAGAGGTTGCCTTAAATTGACAACCTCTTTTAATTGTTATATCGGATTATTGCGATGTAATAGGTCTTTTGTCTGTAAACACTAAAATGAGTGTTATAATACCTGCGATGAAAAAACTTATAATGATCGGAAATACGCTGCTCTTCATTAAGCTGCTGGTAATTGATCCAAAAGACGCTCCAACAAAAAAGAAAAATGTTCCATAAACGGCTGAAGCAATGCCTGCGGTTTCACCCATTGGCTGCATTGCTAAAGCGCTGCTGTTTGGTTCAACGGCGAGGTTTATTCCCATTAACATTGCAACTGAAATAAAAAACATAATCATCTGTGGCGGGTCACCAAAAATTATTGACCAAATCAATAATATTGTTGCTATTGAAGTATAAATTATAAGCAACCATTTTATCGTTTGTCTTGCACCAAACTTTATAGATAGCCGTGCGTTGGTAAGCGTTGATAATGCCATCCATAAACCTGTGGCTGCAAATATCCACGCAAACAAATTTGGTTTTCGGTAGATCTCGCTTACTATATGTTCAGAACTGGAAACCCATGAGCTTAATCCTGCAAAAAGTGCTGTAGTAATGCATGTATAGCGAAGAAAAGTTTTATTGCTTAAAACTTTTCTTATTGATTTGGTAAAACTGTTCCAGTTAAGTGCATTACGTTTTTCTTTTGGATGTGATTCTTCTAATCTTAACGACCAAACAAATACAATAACCGCAAACAGCGGCGGCGTAAGAAATACCATGTGCCATGAGGCAATTGACATAATTGCCAAACCGAGAAACGGTGCAAATACTGGTGTAGAAAGAAAAATAGTGAAAATTAAGGATAGTGTTCTTGCCATCTGGTCGCCTGCAAACCTGTCCCTAACGCCAGCAATAGTTGTCATAAAAACCGCAGAAGCACCAATACCTGCAACAAATCTTGCGGTAAACATAAGCGCAAGGCTTGGTGCAAATGTTGCTGCTGTTCCGCCAATAATATATAAGGGAAAACCAAGGCGAAGTATTGCCAGTCTTCCAAAGCGATCTGATAACACACCGAAAATTATTTGCGCCGTTTGCCCCAGAAAAAAGAATGTAACAATCTGCGCAGTAGCCGTTGAATTTACACTTAGATGAAAATATTTTTTTAACTCGCCAAATACCGGCAACATAATATCAATTCCCAAAGCTGTCAGCATCATGGTACAGGCTGAAAGCGCGATGAATTCACCTTTTTTCATTTTCATACTTGCATTAACTATTATTATGAAATTACCGGCATAAAAATGCAAATCTATTCGTTGAGAACAACAGTAATGAGGCAGAATAAGACTTCTTTAGGGCGAATTACGAATATTATTTTCCCTCAACAAATAAATCACAAATAAAAAATCAAAGTACACTATAGTTTAAAAAATATTTTCCTCTTGTAAAGAAAATAGCAAAGGCTCCATTCGAGTGAAAAAATAATAAGTGAAGAAATTATGAGCGACAGATTAATTGGAATATTAATCATCCGCATCAAGCCGCCGCTAATAGCTGTGATATAATCATTGAACCATCTCGAACCTACAATCTCAAAAAATAAATAAATGAACAGGGAGTTCATGCCTACAACCAGGAAAAACAAAATATTTTTTTTATGAATTTTTACATCAATCCACCAATAACAAAAAGCAAGGCCAAGCAAACACCATCCTAACGATGCCAATGTAAATGAAGAAGTGGCAATACGCTTTATGATTGGAGTAATGTTCAGAATATCCAAAGCATATCCTGTTGTTAAACATATCAATGACCATAGCAATAGTTGTTTTATTTTATTGTTCTTATTACTTAAAAAGAGCTTGCCTGTTAATGCGCCTGCAATTGTATGTACAGCTGTAGGTATACAATTAATGGCAACCCAACCATCGTGGTTGATTTTATTCATTAAAATAAGATCAACATAATTCCCAAAGTTGTGCTGATCAGTAAACGGTTCATTAAAGTTTGGAACATTTGTAAACCGGTATAAGGCTTCAGTAAGCAATAAAAGAAAAACACAGAAAATAATTTGCGCAGTATTGCTCCAGTTAAAAATTAAAAAAGCAATCAGTGTGGTAAACGATAATTGTGCAAGCACATCCCACAATTCAAAGCTTAAGCCATGCGGTCTGACTGCATAATCGAGCACGCCCCAAAAAAACAACCAGCCACAACGCTTTAATGTTTTTAAAAAAGACGCATTCCAGCTCATACCTTGATCACGCTGTTTTTTAAGTGAATAAGCCATTGACACGCCGGCCATAAACATAAAGCCTGGCTGAATCAAATCCCAAAAATGCAAGCCATGCCATGGGTGATGAAAAAATTGTTGTGTTAATTGATGAAAAGGTGTGCCTTGTGCAACATCAGACAGGTGTTCATATAAACCGGTGCTTTCAAGCGTAAGCAGCACCATGATAAACCCGCGCATAAAGTCAAGCGAAAGCAACCGGTTTGATATAACCGGCGGAAAAAATTCTGCTTTCATGTTTTTATTTTAATACAAAATATAAAATGTATTGCAATGCTTTTAATATTATGTGTAGTATTGTTACCCGGATAAAATCAAAAAATTTACTTTTACTTATAAATAAAATATTACACTTAGTACTTGTAATGAACAGATTTATCGGTGCTTGTTATGAAAAGAAGAAATTTTATTCAGCTGTCAACTTTCGCAACTGCGGCTCTTAGCTTTTCACTGTTATATTCCTGCAATCCTTCATCAGCTGAGAAAGCAGAAGCATTGCCGATTTTTTTGTCGCGTTTATTTGATGAAAACACGATCAAAGACACGGGCCAGGCTTATCTCAAAAAAACTCCTGCAGAAAATAATGAAAACAGGTTAATGCAATTGCTTGCAGATAATAAAAAAATAGCTATCGGTGAAGATGAAAAGGCAATTCATGAATATCTGAATAAAAAAATAAAAACGGATTTTGAAACAGGCAGTACCGTGATGATAAAAGGATGGGTATTGGCTGTTACAGAAGCAAGGCAGTGCGCATTGTTTTCATTAATAAAGGGCTGAATGCTTAATACAATTTCATAGAAAATATGTATACATGCATATTGATGCAAGAGAACTGGAAAATAATTCTATAATTGAAGGAGACATCTGCATTATTGGTGCCGGTGCAGCCGGCATAAGTATGGCGCTTGAATGGATAAATACACCTTATAAAGTGATATTGCTTGAAGGCGGCGGATTTGAATATGATGAACAAGTGCAGGAGTTATATGCAGGTAAAGAAACAGGCCAGCATTACTTTCCGCTGAAATCAATCCGGCTGCATTATTTTGGCGGCACAACCGGGCACTGGGCAGGCTGGTGTGCAGAGTTCGATGAGATCGATTTTAAAAAAAGGGATTGGATTGCGCACAGCGGATGGCCAATTACGCTTGATGATATAAAACCGTTTTACCCGAGAGCGCAAAAATATGTTGAAGTTGATGGCAACGATTTTACTGCTGCGCACTGGCAACAAAAAGATCCAACGCTTAAACCATTTCCCCTAAATGAAAATAAAGTTTGGAGCAAGATGTGGCAGTTTAGCCCGCCTACGCGTTTTGGAACAAAATACAGGGATACCATTGTTAATGCACGCAATATCCATTTATATACTTATGCAAATGTTGTTGATATAACTGCTGATGAAAATGTATCGCACATAAAAGAAGTGACAGCAAAAAATTATGCAGGCAAACAACATACAGTGCGTGCAAAATATTTTATTCTCGCTTGTTGCTCCGTGCAAAATGCAAGAATTCTTTTGTCTGCAAATAAACAAGCGCCAAAAGGTGTAGGTAACGATTATGATTATGTGGGCCGTTACTTTATGGAGCATCTTGAAATAAAAACGGGGAGTTTGTGGCTTGCAGATCCTGCAGATGTAAAATTATACATGATGGATTTTGGTGTAACAAAAGCAAGAGCAGAGTTAGCCATCAGTGAGCAAATGCAAACGCAGTATAGAACACTTAATGGCACCAGCTCTTTATCGCCATTAGAGATCGCTGAAAATCAAAGAGCATTTATTGAAGTGTGGACAGATGGCGAGGATGCAATGGATAATTCTGTAAAGAAGCTCAACACTGATGCAAAACCGGTTCATATAAATATTCCGAAAGGATTTAAAGCATACCAGCTATTCACACGTATGGAGCAGGCACCAAACCCTGATTCCCGTATTACACTTGATACTGAAACAGATTCGTTGGGAATGCCTCGTGCAAAATTAAATTGGGTGCTTACGCCGCTTGAAAAATATAGTTTGCGAAGAATTAATACAGTTATTGGGCAGGAAGTAGGTCGTGCTTCAATGGGGCGTGTAAAACTCTTCGATTATTTGCAAAATGAAGATGATGAAAGCTGGCCTTCTTTTACAGGCGGCGGCTGGCATCACATGGGCACAACAAGAATGAGTAATGATCCAAAGCAAGGTGTTGTTGATGCTGACTGTAAAATACATAATATCAGTAATCTTTATGTTGCTGGTGCATCCTGTTATGTTACCGCGGGTGCAGTAAATCCTACGCTTACATTGATATCGTTAACCATTCGCTTATCAGATCATTTAAAACAAAAGATGAAATAAAGTAAACGTTAGTGTTGTGCAAGGTTTATTAACTGATCAACAAAACCATTTTTACTTATCTCCTTTGTGGAATTATTGATCATTTCAATTCAATAAAAAGAATATACTAATCTTTAACGCAACGCACTGAAAAGCCTTTGCCTTTTTCATAAGTCATCCTGTCCATAAAACCACCATACGAGGTTAAGCGGCGGCATAAAGCACCTTTGGTTCCGCTTTCGGTAGAACTCCACCAGTATCCGAGAAAGTTAATGTAAGCAAATTGTCCAAGGTTGTCGCGATACCCGGCACCAAGCGCTGTAAAGCCGCTGCTGTTAACAGCGTTCACGTTCGGATCTAACCAATGCGCCGTTCCCGCTTCTTTCATTTTACCACCAGCATTCTTTGCGTTAGTTCCTAAAAAGTTTGAAATAACAAACCATTCCGAATCACTGGGTATATGCCATCCCTGGGGAGCCAATCCTCTTGGGTCATGTACTGCATACCAATTATATAATCTCCCATATGCAGCACCTTTTACTGAATCGTTCTTATACCAGCACCATGCACCAGTAGTTAGTTTAGACCATTTGGCTGAGTCTTTTACCTGCGGTATCTTGTCTCCATTCCTGTATCGGGTCACATCCAAATTCTTGTCCATCCATACTTGTGTACCTATAGTTACCGAAGTAATTCCTTTTTGTTGTATT
>JAFBAF010000286.1 GCA_019247895.1 Parafilimonas sp.
GGCGGTTCTATTGCGATTGGTCATCCGCTTGGCTGCAGTGGCTCAAGAATCTCTGCAACGTTGCTTCATGAAATGAAAAGGAGAAATGCAAAATATGGAGTAGCAACAATGTGTATTGGTGTTGGACAGGGCGCTGCAATAATTTATGAAAGCCTTTAATTATTTTATGTATATGTCTTCAAATTTTTATTATTACCACTCCAATTTCGGCAGCATGCATTTAAATTAGTGACATTTCCCTCAAAATTTGCGTCTGGCATTTTAATTGAACCTGTCTAACTTCGCTAATATTTTTACATTCACATTATTAAAGTGACAAACTGACTTTTAGAAAGGTTTATGAAGATAAATAAGTTTATGCTTGGAGATGAAGACGCAGAATTCCTGCCTATTATCCCTTTAAATGAAACCGATGAACAAGATAAAAATCTTGTTGTTCCTGATACGTTACCACTGCTTCCGCTAAAAAATACCGTTCTTTTTCCGGGTGTTGTTTTACCAATAACTGTAGGAAGAGATAAAAGTATTAAAGCTGTTTCAGAAGCTTATAAAAAAGATAAGCTGATTGGCGTTCTTTCACAAAAAGACGCCAATGTGGAGGACCCGGTTCCTGATGACATGTGTGCAGTAGGAACGGTTGCTAAAATTGTAAAACTGATTAAAATGCCTGATGGTGGCACAACGATCATTATACAAGGTAAAAAAAGATTTCGTGTAAACGAGGTTATTCAATCAGAGCCTTATTACCTGGCAACAATTGCTTTATTAAATGAAGATGAATTGCAGGCTGATGATCAGTTTGAAGCGCATACAGGATCAATTAAAGATCTGGCTTCTCAAATAATTTCTATATCACCAAATATGCCGGCAGAGGCTTCTATCATTCTTAAAAATATTGAAAGCCCTTCATTTCTCGTGAATTTTGTAAGCAGCAATTTAAATTCAGACGTTAGTGACAAACAAAACCTGCTTGAAATTGATGATTTGAAATTACGCGCCGAAAAATTAATTGAACTATTGCATAAAGAACTGCAGTTTGCTGAACTGAAAAATAAAGTAACCACTAAAACAAGAACTGAGATCGATAAGCAGCAACGGGAATATTTTTTACAGCAGCAATTAAAAAGTATTAAAGATGAATTAGGCGGTGATACAAATGAACGTGAAATAGCCGAGATGAAAAAAAAGGCGGAAGCAAAAAAATGGTCGGAAGCTGCGAAGGAAATGTTTAAAAGCAATATTGCCAAGCTTGAAAGAATGCACCCGTCGACACCTGATTTTTCTGTAATCTATAATCATCTTGATCTGCTGCTTGACTTGCCGTGGAATGATTATACTAAAGATAATTATGACCTGAAGCACGCTTCAAAAATTTTAGATGCCGATCACTACGGCATGAAAAAAATAAAAGAACGCATTCTTGAATATATCGCTGTTTTAAAATTAAAAGGCGATATGAAAAGCCCGATACTTTGTTTTACAGGCGCCCCCGGAATTGGTAAAACATCGCTGGGCAGAAGCATTGCGCATGCTATCGGCAGAAAATATGTGCGTGTAAGCTTAGGCGGCTTGCACGATGAAAGTGAAATACGCGGCCATCGCAAAACATATATTGGTGCAATGCCAGGGCGTGTTATTCAAAGCATAAGAAAAGTAAAATCATCGAACCCTTTGATAGTGTTGGATGAAGTTGATAAAGTTGGCGCTGATTTTCGGGGCGATCCATCCTCTGCATTATTAGAAGTTTTAGACCCTGAACAAAACAATACTTTTTATGATAATTATTTAGAGCTTGAATATGATTTAAGCAAAGTGTTATTTATCGCGACAGCAAATAATATTCAAAATATACAACCTGCTTTGCGTGATCGTTTAGAAATCATTGATCTGAGTGGTTATGCTGTAGAAGAAAAAATTCAGATCGCACAAAGGCATCTTGTTCCCAAGCAAAAAGAAGCGCACGGTTTAGGCAAAGTAAAATTGAAAATAAGCGATAAGGTTTTACAAAGGATCATTGAAAGTTATACACGTGAAAGTGGTGTACGTGAACTTGACAGGCAACTTGCATCAATTATGCGATTTAAAGCAAAAGAATATTCACTGCGTAATAAAATTGCACCAACTATTTCTTTACAGGATGTTGAAAAAATATTAGGTACACAGAAATACAGCAATGAAATTTATAAAACAGCAAACATCCCGGGTGTTGCCGTTGGTTTGGCCTGGACATATGTTGGCGGCGATATTTTATTTATTGAAACTATTTTAAGTGAAGGCAAAGGCGAACTAAAGCTTACAGGAAATTTAGGTAATGTAATGAAAGAAAGTGCTGCAACAGCATTCAGCTACCTGCAGGCGAACGCAAAAAAATACAATATTGATTCTTCCGTTTTCAGCAAAAAAAACATTCACATACATGTACCTGAAGGTGCAGTGCCGAAAGATGGGCCAAGTGCAGGAGTAACAATGTTGAGTTCGCTGGCTTCTGCTTTTACTGGAAAAAAAATAAAACCGTATCTGGCAATGACTGGCGAGATTACTTTGCGCGGGCAAGTATTACCGGTTGGTGGAATAAAAGAAAAAGTATTGGCAGCAAAGCGTGCTGGCTTAAGAGAAATAATGATGTGTTATTTAAATGAAAAAGATGTAAAGGAAATTGATGCAAACTTTATAAAAGGCATACAATTTCATTATGTAAAAAATATGCAGCAAGTGCTGGATATTGCATTACAGGAAAAGTGACACTTTCAATTCTAGCTTATGTCACAAATTTTGTGATAATTAAATTTTTTATTGATGAAAATTTTATTGAAATATTTAAAGCCATATAAATGGTTGGTTGGCCTGGCATTGTTATTAGCCGCCATCAACCAAAGCTTTTCAATGCTCGATCCTTTTTTCTTTGGAAAGTTTTTTGATAAATATCTTACGCATCCCTTTGATATCGGTTATTTTGATGCACATAAAAACTTTATTAAAACTGCAACAAGAACAACCGATGAATTTATCTGGGGCGTAATTGGCTTCTTAGGAATTTTTATAGGTGTTGCAATGGTTTCAAGAATTGCAAAAGCCTTCCAGGATTATTTTACAAACGTTATTGTGCAAAAATTTGGTGCAAAAATTTTTACAGATGGATTGAAACATTCAATGCTTTTACCATACCAGGATTTTGAAGATCAGCGTAGCGGCGAAACACTTTCTATCTTAACAAAAGTTAGAGCAGATACAGAAAAGTTCATTATATCATTTATCAATGTTTTGTTTGCTATTGTAGTAGGAGTTGTGTTTGTAAGCATTTATGCTTTCAGCTTGCATTGGTCCATCATGCCTATTTATACCATTGGTATTGCCGCATTAGCATGGCTTACAAGTGTATTAAGCAGGAAGATAAAAGTTATTCAAAAGAATATCGTTAAAGAAACAAATGCTTTAGCTGGTTCAACAACAGAATCTTTGCGCAACATTGAATTAGTAAAAAGTCTTGGATTAACTAACCAGGAAGTTGATCGGTTAAATAACAATACTTATAAGATTCTTGGGCTTGAATTAAGAAAAGTAAAAAGCATCCGAACATTAAGTTTCATTCAAGGCACTTTTGTAAATTTTTTACGACAAGTTATCATGTTTACTTTAGCATGGCTCGTTTTCAGAGGGCAGCTAACGGCAGGGCAGGTAATGACATTGACGTTTTATTCATTCTTTATTTTTGGTCCATTGCAGGAAATTGGTAATATTATTATGGCGTATCGCGAAGCAGAAGCATCTTTAGTAAATTTTGATAACGTAATGAAAAGGCCTGCTGAAAAAAAGCCTGCACATCCTGTTCATATTGGCAATTTGAATAAGTTAAGTTTTGATAGTGTTTCATTCAAACATCAAACAGCGCAATATAAAGCACTTGATAACATTTCTTTTGATGCAGATAACGGTGAAACAATTGCATTCGTCGGCCCCTCAGGAGCAGGTAAAAGTACATTGGTAAAAATGTTGGTAGGTTTGTATCACCCGCAAACAGGAAATGTTTACTATAATGATGTTGACAGCAACGATCTTGCTTTAGAAGATCTAAGAACACAAATTGGATTTGTTACGCAAGACACACAACTGTTTGCAGGCACTATAAAAGAAAATTTATTGTTTGTAAACCCAACTGCAACACATGATGAGTTGTTAGATGCATTGTATAAAGCCAGTTGCCAAAATTTACTGGAACGCGCAGATAAAGGAATTGATACAATCATAGGTGAAGGCGGATTAAAATTAAGTGGCGGTGAAAAACAAAGATTAAGTATTGCACGTTCATTGTTGCGCAAACCTCACTTACTAATTTTTGATGAAGCTACCTCATCGCTTGATTCAATAACAGAAGAAGAAATTACATCAACTATTAAGCAAATATCTGAAATGAAAGAGCAGATAACTGTTTTAATTGCGCATCGCTTAAGTACAATTATGCATGCAGACAGAATTTATGTTTTGGAAAAAGGCAGAATAGTTGAAACCGGAACGCATTATGAGTTGCTGGATGAAAAGGGTTTATATTATGCCATGTGGCGTCAACAAATCGGCGAAAGAAAATACGCTGTAGCCAGGCAACCTGCATAAATTAAACTAAGTTTTATAAAGAAAGCAAAGAATTATTGTTGGAAGTAATAAAAACCTAACTTTATAGTTCAAATTGCTCTTATTAACAACCACCAAATAAGACAAAGAATTTTTTGATTTGCAGCTTTTTGCATTTAGTATTTGTCTAACTTGGTGGGTAATTAACTAATTACCTGCATGACGGAACAAGCCATCTTAGCCGGCTGCCTTAATAACGACCCTGTAGCACAGCGGGAATTGTACAACCGTTACAGTCCTAAAATGCTATCTGTGTGTTATCGTTTTGCACAAAGCCGCGAAGATGCTGAAGACATGCTGCAGGAAGGATTTATTAGAGTATTCACCCAAATAGGTTCTTTCCGCAACTCAGGTTCTTTTGAAGGCTGGATAAGAAGAATAATTGTTCATACCTGCATCAATTTTTTAAAAAAGTATAAGAAGTTTAGCGAAAGTCTTGACTTAGCTTATGTAACAGATGTTCAGGTAAAAGAAGATACAATTCCTTCTTTAATGTTGGCGAGGCAGGTTATAGAATGTATAAGGTTATTACCGGTGGGATACAGAACTGTGTTAAACTTATACGCCATTGAAGGGTACAGCCACAAAGAAATTTCGCAAATGCTGGACATAGAGGAAAGTACAAGTCGCAGTCAATGTACACGAGCTAAAACTATGCTTGAAACAATATTGATTAAAAAGAAAATAATCGATAAACCTGGCGAAACTTACACCCTCACTGCAGCATTTAAGTAGTTAGTTATTGAATAAGCAACAATGCGCGAATCAAACCATACAGATGAATTTGAAGATTATCTTCGTCACCAGGTAGATGAGCACCGGATTTACCCGTCTGACCGCGTATGGAAAAATATTCGCGGCAATATCCACACTCCAAAAAAATGGCCTGCCCTTTCTGTTTTTACAGTTTTAATTATTTCTGCTTTAGTAATTGGTACCGTAATCAGCAAACCTGTTCCTGACTCTTTAACGCCAAATTTTGTTTACTCATTACAAACTCCTGCGAATGATAAATCATCAAAACCTGATGAAATAAAAAGCGCGGAACAAGTAGCCGACAATAACTATTCAATTGATCAACTAACTAACCAAACTATAACTGCCGCAACAGAAAAAATAAAGATTGAAGAAGCTGTTGCCATGCAATTATCACACAGTGATATTGCTTCTAGCCAGGTGGCCTCGCTTATAAATACTAACTATCCATCAACTACAATTATAGTTGATGCTGCCTCAATCAAAAGCGCTGAAAAAACTAATTCTTCTTTTATAGCAAGTACAGATAATTCTTCCGGTACACTTAGAAGTATTGACAGTTATTTGTTTAATGTTACATCAAGATTAAGAAGCATTTTAAATACAGAACCAGTACATTATTCGAATGGTGGTGTGGCTTTTTTCACCCCCAGAAATAATGATCTTGATTACGATAATTTTAATTTACAGGTTCCATATGAGCGAAAGAAAGATCTTTTACCATCATTAGATCAATTAGGAAAGAATTCTTCCCGTTTTGATTTCAGATTTTATATAACTCCTTCTATAAGTTATCGCAGGCTTGATGAAAAGAAAACTTCCGGTGATACTAAAAACTCCGGTGCAGCCTTAGAATCAGATTATCGGGTTGATCCATCTAAGGCAATCAATCAAAGCCCTGCTTTTGGTTATGAAACCGGGTTTGGAATCGGTTATAAATTAAATAACAGGTTTTCACTTACAGGCGGTTTTCAATTTAACATAAGCCAGTATAAGATAAATGCGTTTTTATATAAGGATGAACCTATTGCTGTAACACTTAATGAAGGTGAATATGCAAGCACGGTAAACACTGTTTCTAATATAAGAAGTATTCCCGGCAATGATCCATTAACCATAAAAAACCGCTATTACCAAATATCAATGCCTTTAGGAATTGAATGGAAAATATTAGGTAACGGAAGATTTAGCTGGGGTCTCGGTACAAGCATTCAGCCAACATATACTTTCGATAAACAACCATTGATCATTTCATCTAATTATAAAAATTATGCTGATGGTTCCGCATACGTTCGAAATTTGAATGTGAATGCAAGTGCAGAAACATTTTTAGGTTATACTACCGGCAGTTATCGCTGGCAAATTGGTCCGCAATTCCGTTATCAAATGTTGCCGTCATTGGTTGATAAATATCCTAATAAAGAATATCTTTTTAATTACGGCTTAAAACTCGGTGTTGTTAAACAATTGAAATAAACTTCCATTCTTTATAATTTTCTTGCCTGTTAACTGAGTTATTTTTGCAGCATGACACCGGCTGAATTCCAGGTTATTTCTTCATCTATTCCAAATCAACCGGGCATTTATAAATATTATGATAGTTCTAATGAATTGTTATATGTAGGCAAAGCAAAAAGCCTGAGAAAAAGAGTAAGCTCTTATTTTACTAAAACATTTACAGGATATAAAACTCACGAACTCGTTAACAGAATTGATAGAATTGAATTCACGATTGTCAATTCTGAACAAGATGCATTTTTACTGGAAAATTCTTTGATAAAAGAATTTCAGCCACGCTTTAATATTAATTTAAAAGATGACAAGTCTTACCCATATATAATTATAAAAAAAGAACCTTTCTCAAGAATTTTTCTTACAAGAAAAAAAATAAATGATGGTTCAGAATATCTTGGACCGTTTACATCTGCGGGAAAAGTAAGAGAGCTTATTAGT
>JAFBAF010000355.1 GCA_019247895.1 Parafilimonas sp.
TGGTGGTAAATTTGTTGGTAATGGTTCTTTACTTGTTAAGTATTCATTCCGCGCATTACACGGAATGAATACTGAGTTATAAGCGACTAACTAAGATTTATTGCCTCTGGCCACAGACAGCTTCTTTAAAGAAGAATTTAAATCTCCTTTAGGAAGCGGTACAAAGCCTGCCTGCATTAAGAACTTTTGCCCGTCCGTTAAAACCCATTGAAAAAAATCAAGTATTTCCGGTCTTGCCTTTGTATTAGCTTTTAGAAGAAAATACAAGTTTCTTACCGGCGGCGCAGGATATTTTCCATCATTAACAGCTTTTTGAAATATTCTTTCATTATCGTAAAAGTTTTCTTCAGGGTCAATGGTTCCGTTACCGTTTACATCAATCGGTATAACATCAATACCAGCTACTTTTTTCCCTGATTTAATATCATAGATAAAGGGATAACTATTATAGCCGATTCCATTAACGTCCTTTTTTACGGCATCAGCTAAACCGGGGTCTCCGTTAACACCTATGCCTTTTAAACCATCCTGTTTTTTACCAAAAAATGAAGCCCAGGTATCGGCGGCACCGGCAGCATCGGCTCGTGTATAAACATTTATTTTATGTGTTGTTTTACTGTTTATTCCTAACAAATCTTCCCATGTGGTTATTGTATGGTCAGAGTAAATAGCCAAGGCTTCTGCTTTTTTCAATCCTCTTATTTTTAGTTGTTTTGCATAAGGATTGCTTGCATTTATGGTAGGCAGTATTGCATCTTTACACAACCACAAACTCCAAACCTGAGCCTTTTCAGAAGGTGTTAATTCTCGTGAAAACATGGCTACATCTACTGCACCTGAGAGGCAATCCGTTAATCCTTTGCCGGCACCGCCTGATTGAATATCGAAGCGCACATCCGGATGTGTTTTATTATATTCTGAAGCCCACAGTTGCGTTAATGGGTACAAAGCATACGCACCGGAAAAAGAGATAGAAACTGTTTTCGGTGATTTTGCCGCCAGGGTTGATGGTGCATGTGCCGGTACCCCATTAAAATTTATAATGAAAGCAAGCAAAGCAACAATAGTAATCGAAAATCCTTTTTTCATGTGATGTTTTTTATTTTTTCAATTGTCACATGGAATTATCATTTCATGTGATGGTTTTTGTTTTAATTAGAATACATTTTTTATATTATTCTATAAGTTAGTAGGAATTGAGATACAGTTTGTATTTAACCATGCTAAAATTAAAAAGTTATTTTACCAAGCGTTGGCGTAAAGCGAATGCTTGTATAAATAAAATAAGGCGTTGACGAAGCATCTCCAGACTTTTTGATTATGGTAGCAGAATGGGTAAGCTTAGCCCAATTGAACCCTACTTCCCAGTCTATTACTTTATTCGGCGTATAGTTAAATTTCCAGTCGTTTTCAAAACCAAGATATTTATCAATCGGATCTCCTTTATATACAAACTGTGACTGCGACATAAATACATGGTTTGCCATTAGAAGTGACACTTTATTTCCCTTCCACTGGAAAATGAGGTAAGGATTGATCATACCTGCATTGTTAAAATCGGAAGGCACATCAAATATGTCCATATAACCCATAAAGCTGTGTGCCGTTCCATACAACGGACTAAAACTTTTGTTTTCTTTCGGATGGGTTGAACTATCCTGACCACTCATATATTCCATACCAAGTCTTGCATTAAAATTCCCGGAAGTGAATTTTATTTCAGGCTGCAAATAATAGGCATCTATTTTTTTACCGGTAGAATCTTTACCATATTGTTTATAAGCAGCCATAGTAAGGTACCAGCTGTAGGTAGAATATTCTAACCTGCCGCCACTTGTAAGGCGTTGATACGTGGTAGTATATTTTGCAGGATTTGAACTCTGGTAGCCGTCCATAGCATTGATGGTTGTTAAAGCAAACTTGTCTGATAACTTCCAGTTAAGATAATGAACCACAAGTGATTTATAATTTGGAACTAAAGGATAATATTTTGTGGTAAAAATATTTTCACCTGACTGCTGGTAGCTAAAAACTAATTCGGTTGCGAAGTTGATCTTGTTGTTATAAATCAATCTTGCAGCGTCAAAGGAGTTACCCGGCAATCTCCAGTTATTTTCAGAAAATAAGCGCTGATTATCGTAAGAAATTCTTTGTCTTCCTATTCTTAAAGAAAGCTTATCATTAAAATGTGGTTCTGCATAAGCTTCGAAAAAATAAATAGGGAACGTTGTTGATGGCGTTGCTGTTGTAGCAGTGCCTGTTTGCCCTTCTCTCGGGTCTTGTTGCCCCCAAACACGTGCATCTTGTAATGACAAGAACACATCAACAACTTTGCTTCTGTAATCAACATTAAAACGAGTACGCTGATTTATTTGAAATGCGCCTGTTGTATCAGGCGTAGGGATTGATTTATATCCATGCCTCCACTCTGAACGGGCTCTCATATCTAACCCAAACGTAAGTGTGTTTTGAGGCGTTGCGGGTTTCTTAACCGCAGTATCTGCTACAGGCTTTTTTACAGTATCTAAAGGTGATGGTGTTGTGGTAGTTTGTGCTTTAAGCAAACCAATGTTCAACATTATCAAAGATAATACTGCGGGTAGTTTTAAATAACGGCTGTGTTTCATAAACAGTTTTAATTTTTGGCAAATATATAATTCCTATCGAATTAGTAGGATTTTTGAATAAAAAAATTTACTTCTGTTTTTTCGGTGAAGTAAATCGTTGCTTATTGATTACGTTCTTTGGCATGTTTGAGTTGCCTTTCAAAACTTTTTTTTGAGAAATAATAATTCTTTTTAAACCTTCGCTCCTTTTTATAATTTCAGCGAGAGTAGCTTTTTTAAGCATCTTCACTGTTTCAGAACGCACATCAGAAAAAACCGAACGAATACCGCAGGCTTCCTCATCAATACATTCGTCACAACGTTCATAATATTTATAAGCAACGCATGGTAAAAGGGCAATCGGGCCATCAAACAAACGCATTACGTCTGCAATATTTATTTCTTCAGGCGTTTTCTGTAAGTAATAACCGCCGGTTTTTCCTTTCCTGCTATTTAACATTCCTGCATGACGTAGTTCTAAAAGAATTGCTTCTAAAAATTTTCTTGGAATATGTTCGCTTTCAGCAATCTTGCTAATTTGTATAGGTTCACTGTTCTTACTTTCTCGGGCAAGGTACACTAAGGCGTTTATTGCATATTTAGTCTTTCGGGAAAGCATATGTTGATGGTGAAAATGATTGAACGTGTTTAAACATTGAATACCGGCAATGTAGCGAATTATTTAATACTGTAAATTGAGTAACCCCACGCATCTAAATGCAGTGGCACATTGTTTATTAATTTTTCTTTTTTCTGTGTAAGAATATTTATTGCATTGCTACTTATGTCCGTATCTTCAATAGAAAAACTTTTTGCAGTGTCTGAAAGATTTACTATTACTACAATTTTATCGTTACCATTCATTCTTTCAAAAGCATAAACAGCATCGTCGTTTGTTGTTTTTATTTTTTTGAATGATGCATTCGCAGCAAGCGCCGCATGCTCTTTTCTCAAATACAATAATGTACTATAAAATTTTGCTCTTGTATAATTATGAAATGTAATGGTGTCTTTATAAAAAAATGAAATGCTGTCAAGAAATGGTTCTTCTTGTCCGCTGTAAATTTCAGGAATAGAACGCGGCAATGTTTGTGTAAGCACAGCAAACGGCGCATGGGATGCACCAGGCATTGTTCCGTAATCTGCTTTGTTCCAGCTATTCTCATCATGATTGCTGGTGAAATACATAAGCAAAGCATTTTTAGGAAACGTTGCATCAACATTATTTAATACACTATCTAATGCCAATGCATTGCTTTTTCCTGCAGCAATATTTTTCATCACATTAAATTCGGGCCATGTATAAACTGCATCAAAGCCTGCATCCAACAACCATGACGAATCTGTTTCAGCTAACATAAAAACATTTTTATCTGCTTTTAATATTCTAGCGCATTTTGTCCAGAATTCTTTTGTTGGACCAACTGCATAATCACACCTGAAACCATCAATGTTTGTTGAATCGATCCAAAACTTCATGCATTGAATCATTGTGTCTTCAAGAACAGGATTATGATAATTAAGTTTACGTGTATCCGTCCAATCAAATTGCGAAACGGCGTTGCCTGTTGAATCCTGCACATAAAAATCAGGATGCGTTGTCAGCCAATAATTATCTGCGCCAGTATGATTCGGAACCCAATCAATAATGACTCTAAAGCCCATATCGTGACAGTGCTTTACCAAAGCTTTCCAATCATTCATTGTTCCATATTCAGGATTTATTGTGTTGTAATTTGCAACGGCATAGTAACTGCCCAGCGCTCCTTTCCTATCTGTTTGACTAATTGGATTGATGGGCATGAACCATAACGTTTGCACACCCATTTCTCTTAAACGCGGTAAACTTTTTTCAAATGCTTTGAACGTTCCTTCAGGTGTGTATTGACGAACATTTACTTCATAAATATTGCCTTGCATTATCCATGCAGGATGACCATCAATTGTTGAATTTTGTGCGAATGAATTATTGCATATAAAAATTAAACAAGAAAAAAATAAGGACTTTAATATTTTGAGCATAGCATCTTTTAAAGATTAAAAATAGCTGAAAGCAATTTAGTTTGTCAATGTTAATTGTTCTTTTTTAATAAGCTCATAAGATTTGTTTAGTCTTGCATTATCAACATTTAAAAATCAATTAACCTCGCCGCCGTTATTCCTAAGCAGGTTAATCTGAAAAATTTATTTAGCCGCACTTAAGCTTTTCGACACAGCCATTTTATAATTTCTTCCAATCGGTATTTCGTGTTTTCCTATTTCAACATCATGCTGTGTATAGGCCGTTATTTTATCTTTTGCAATAATAAATGAACGGTGAATGCGTAAAAAATTTTCAGGCAACCGTTGCTCTATTGTCGAAATGGAAACCTGCGTAACAATAACCTTATCTGTCGTGTGAATTTTAATATAATCTTTTATGCTTTCAATAAACAAAATATCTTTCAGCAATATTCTTACATTTTTCTTTTCACTCTTTACATAAATAAAAGCATCCGGCTCATCTTTAGTTGCGGCGTTTATTGTTTCAACAATTTGAATATACAACTTGTCAATGGCTTTCATAAACCGCTCAAAAGAAATCGGCTTTAATAAATAATCCAAAACATTCAGTTCATAACTTTCAATTGCAAATTCCTTATGTGCAGTAGTTAAAATAATTTGAGGTGCATCTTTCAAGCTTTTAATAAACTCAATGCCTGAAATAAATGGCATAGAAATATCTAAAAATATCAAGTTAATTTTCTTTTTCTTCATCCATTCCAAAGCAACAATTGCGTTATCACATTTTGCAACCACCTCAATAAATGAAAAACTTTTCAGGTAATTTTCAATTACATTTTGCGCCAGCGGTTCATCGTCAATAATCAAACATTTTAACGAATCCATATTTTTAATTGAGTGGGATCATTAAAAAACTATGATAATAATTTTCTCTTAACTCACTATTCAGCGTATAATTTTCATACAGAAGCGATAATCTTCTTTTCACATTTTCCAATCCAATACCCGAATAAGAACTTTGCAGTTGCGTTTTTCCATCCGTAAAAACACTATTCTCCACTGTAAAAAATAAATTGTTTTCTTTAATTATCAGGTCAATCGTTATCCAAATTTTTTCATCTATTTTATTGGATGCATGTTTAAAACTATTTTCCAAAAAAGGCATCAGCAATACCGGCGCAATTTTTTTATTTGCAATATTTCCTGAAACATTAAAAGAAATTTCAAGCCTGTTTGCAAATCTTATTTTTTCAAGTTCAATATAATTTTTTAAATGATTGATTTCATTCTGCAGTTCAACTTTTTCCGCATCCGATTCATAAATAACATATCTCAATAAACCGGATAGTTGCAGAATTGATTTTCCTGCCAAGGCACTATCATTAAAAGTGAGTGAATAAATATTGTTAAGTGTATTGAACAAAAAATGCGGCTGCAACTGCGTTTTTAAAAAGCTTAATTCACTTTTTACTTTTTCAATTTCCATTTGTTTTGATTCATTCGCTTTAATAAAAAATTGATGAAGAACAATTAGAATACTGCTTACAATTACAACAGAACAAACCGGCAAAGAATATTGTGTGAAGCTTTGATAACTGAAATTTCCTGCAGCGGAAATATATGTTTGAACAAGACCTGTTGCAAATAAATTCAGCAGGAACAAAATAAAAAAGGCAGCATACTTTTTCTGAAAGAAAAATCGCAGCAGCAAATAAAAATTAATATACACCGCAATTATTTTTAAAGGCAATCGTGCAAGTCCGTAATAAGTAGTTTTGTTATAACTCTTATCAAATGTTTGCCATAAATATGCATTC
>JAFBAF010000034.1 GCA_019247895.1 Parafilimonas sp.
TACACAAACAGGCGGCAGTACATTAACAGCACAACAACCTTTGAATAATATTTCAAGAGTAACTATTCAAACGCTGGCAGCAGTGTTGGGCGGTACACAAAGTTTGCATACGAATGGTTATGATGAAGCATTGAGCTTACCAACGGAGGAAGCAGCACGTATTGCATTACGTACACAACAAATAACTGCTTATGAAAGCGGTGTTGCAGATACAGTTGATCCTTTAGGCGGAAGTTTTTTTATTGAATCGCTTACTGATGAAGTTGAAGAAGCAGCATGGAAATTAATTGAACAGGTAGATGGAATGGGCGGAGGCATTGCTGCTATCGAACAAGGATTTATGCAGAATGAAATTGCACGCAGCGCTTATGAATACCAACAAAAAATTGAGCGCAATGAAAAGATTATTGTTGGTGTAAATAAATTTCAAATGGATAAAGAAGAAAAAATTCCGCTTTTAAAAATTGATGACAGCATCAGGAAACTGCAAATACAAAAACTAAAATCCTTAAAAGAAAAAAGAGATAATGATAAAGTAAAAGCTTGTTTACAATCCTTGCATTATAAAACCGTTTCAGGAGAAAACATAATGCCTGCAGTAATTGATGCGGTGGAAAACTTCTGTACACTGGGTGAAGTGGCCGATGAATTAAGGAAAATATTTGGTGAATATTAATTGATCTTATTTAATCATATCCTTAATGGTGGAAGTAAATCTTCTATTCAATCTAATGCTTATCTTTCACGCCTAAATGTTTGCCATGAAAAGATTATTGCTTATTGCTTTTTCATTTTTATTTTTTTATTATATAGATGCGCAGCCTTCGTTTGTAAAAGATAGTTTAGATAATTACATCAGCAAAGGTTTGAAAGACTGGAATATTCCCGGCCTTGCCATCGTAATTGTTAAAGATGGGAAAGTGGTTGTTATGAAAGGCTATGGCGTTCGTAATCTTCAAACAAAAGAACCTGTTGACGAGAATACGCTTTTCATGATTGCCAGCAATAGTAAATTATTTACAGCAACATCACTTGCACAATTGGAATATGATAAAAAACTGTCTCTGGATGACAAGATCACAAAATATTTTCCGTGGTACAGAACTTATGACAGCACAACAACAGAACTCATAACAATAAGAGATATGTTATCTCATCATCTCGGCACTAAAACTTTCCAGGGAGATTTTACATTCTGGAATTCATTGTATTCAAGAGATTCTTTGATGTATAAAATGAGATTGCTCAAACCGATTGGCAACTTCCGCCAACAGTGGGGTTATTGCAACACTTGTTTTTTAACTGCCGGGCAAGTGATAGAAAAAGTTACCGGGAAACCCTGGGAAGTTTATGTGTACGATAGCATAGTTGAACCGCTTGGCATGACAAACACACATACACTTGGTAACAATATGGAACAAATGCCGGGTGCCGCAACACCATACACAAATGCCTTCTCGCATGATCTGCAATTATTACCTTATGATAATGTTGACAACCTCGCTCCGGCTGGTGCAATCGTAAGTTGTGTAAGCGATATTTCAAAATGGTTACTGATGCAATTAGATAGCGGAAAAGCTAATGGCAAACAAATTATCCCATGGCAGGCCATTCGCAGAACAAGAGATATGAATACCATAATCAGCAGCCGTAAAAATCCGTTTCTCCCTTATCATTATTACGGTTATGGTTTAGGTGTTTTTATGAGCGATTATGGCGGCAAACAAACATTTGAACATACAGGCGGCGCAGATGGTTTTGTAACCAATACCTGTTTTGTGCCTGAAGAAAATTTAGGCATCGCTATTTTTACAAACAATGATAACCAGGATTTTTTTGAGTTGCTGCGTTATCAAATTCTCGATGCATATCTTGGATTGCCATATAGAAATTATAGTGTGCTTGGCTTAGACAATTTTATGGATGACCGAAATCAAAAACTCACACAGCTTGATTCATTAAAAGCAAGAGTTAAAAACAAAAAGCCGCCACTTTCTTTAAGTGCTTATGCAGGTACTTATAATAATTCTGTATTTGGATATATGGTTGTTACAGCAAGCGGAGGCGATTTACATATCAGGTTCAACCAGCATAAAGTAACGGCAAAACTGCAGTATATGGACAATAATGAATGGTTGCTTACTTATGATAATCCTGCGTATGGAATTTTCCCGGCAAAGTTTGTAAACGACGGCGGTAAGGTTATTTCAATTGATATTAAAGTGAATGATTTTCTTGAGTACGATCCTTATACATTTACTAAACAATAAAACCTCACCTCATCCCTTTTCAACGAGCGGCGAGAAAAGCCCAACTTTAGAATAACATTTTTTAACAACCGCGTAAATCACATATCTATTTCTTACATCTTACATCTTTTTAAATTTACCTGATGAAAAAATATGCGGTAATAGTTGCTGGTGGTTCAGGTAAAAGAATGGGAAATATTATTCCAAAGCAATTTTTATTACTAAAGGGGAAAGCTGTTTTGTGGTATACGATCGATACTTTTTTACGCGCCTACAATGATGTAATAATTATTCTTGTATTACCAGAACGGCATGTACAAAAAGGCAATGCTATTGTTTCATCTTTTAAAGAAGGCGATCGTATAAAAATAGTTTGTGGCGGCGATACCAGGTTTCACTCAGTGCAAAGCGGTTTAAAAGAAGTAAAAGGCGATGCTGTTGTTTTTGTGCACGATGCGGTGCGTTGTCTTGTTTCAGTTCCGCTTATCCAGCGTTGTTACAAAACAGCACTTGAAAAAGGAAGCGCTATTCCTGCAGTTGCCGCTACCGATAGTATTCGCATTTTAAATCATACACATCACCAGGTTGCCGACAGAACGCAGGTACGTATTATTCAAACACCGCAAACATTTTTAAGCAATATTATTTTGCCGGCATTTCGGCAGGAATATACAGATGACTTTACGGATGAGGCAACCGTTGTTGAAGCAAATGGCACGGAAGTTTTTTTAACCGAAGGTGAATATGACAATATAAAAATTACGCGGCCAATTGATATGATGATAGCAGAAAGAATTTTAGAAGAACGGTTAGCGCTTAAACAAGCGTAATAAAAGAGGCAGGCGATTAAAATGTATTTTATAATAAGGTTGATTGATGGCGCCAAAGCTTTTATAAAAACGTTCTATTCCTTTAATATCTGAACCTTCAAAATCCAGTATTAAACCCGTTTGCGAAAATTCTTTTATAATATTATCCAGCAAAAAATGACCTGCGGAAATCTTTTTCCCTTCTGCTGTTGTTGAAGGCATTAAATTGTATAATCTGAATTTATCTTTCAACAATAAATTAATTGCCATTACATCTTCGTTCAAAGTTGCTTTCCGGACTATCAGATTATTTTCTTTCGCTTTCGCTGTACACAGCTTATAAAAGTTTAGATAAACATTTTTGGTAACATGGAGAAATTTACCAGCATATAAGTTTTGAAATATGCTTATGGCTTCCTCTGCTGATGCATCAACATATTTAAAAGAGTGCTTTTCTGCTTTTGCAAGATTTACTTTTAAATTATCAGAATAAAAAGAGGAAGTTGACCTGTAGTTTGATGCCAGCGACAGCATATAATTATTTGATGATTTTCCTATGCCGTAATTATTCATAAAGTTAAGTGGGTAGTCACCATACTTATAAGCACGCGTCAGCAATTTTATACAAATCTCTATATCTTGTTGCTGAACAGATTTGCCAAACACACCAAGTTGCTGAATAAAAGGCACATCATAACAATATTTTATACCGGCTTTTTTTCGCCACGGAACAGGCATGATAACATCATAATCATCACCTACAATCCCATCCCAGTTATCAGTCATTTGATCGAGGTAAGAAGCCGAAGAATATATAAGGGGGCTGGCACTGTTCGCAAGGCAATCGTTCCATTTTTCTTTATCAATTTGAAATGAAGGCAGAAGTTGTAAATGCATGTTATAGTAATATCTTCTTAAAGAAGAATCTTATTTTCCTTTTCCCAAAAATATTGTACGTAAAGTATAGAGCATAATTTTAAAGTCAAGTAATAAAGAAATGTTTTCAACATAAACCAGGTCATACTTCATTCGTTCAATCATTTCCTCAACACTGGATGCGTAACCAAATTGAACCATTCCCCAGGAAGTTAAGCCCGGTTTGGCTTTTAGTAAATACTGAAAATACGGCGTACGTTTATTTATTTCGTTGATATAAAATTTTCGTTCAGGTCGCGGGCCGACAAAACTCATTTCACCTTTTAGAATATTCCACAATTGCGGCAATTCATCCAGTCGCCATTTACGCATGATCTTTCCCCATTTAGTTATACGCACATCAGTTTCACTTGAAAGTGCAGGTCCATTTTTTTCCGCATCCGCATACATCGACCTAAACTTATATATGCGAAATAGCTTGCTTTTATAACCAACTCTTTCCTGGCTATAAATAATCTTTCCTGCAGATGAATACTTTGTGCGTAAAGCTATATATAACATTAGCGGTGATAAAACAATTAAACCTGTTAAAGATGCAATCACGTCGATCAATCGCTTAATGTTATTTTGCCATGCAGCAATGAGTGTCGTATCAATATCAATTAAAACTGTGCCCGGAACATTATTCACTTTCACCGAGCCGGATAAAATTTCCAGCATATCGGGCACAATCTTGATTTCAACATTATTCATGCTTAAATTACTGATCAGCGTTTCAGTAACTTTTTGTTCTGATTTTTCTAATGCAATTACAACCTGGCTTATATTTTTTTGTTGAATAATATTATGTGTTTGCTCCAATGGCCCAAGACAGGGTAAATTTTTTGATATGCCGTTCTTTAAGAATTTATCATCTTCAATAAAGCCGATCAAATTATAACCTGCGGTATGATGGCTTCTTTTTATTTCATTATATGCTGCAGAAGCCTTTGTGCCATTACCAATTATTATTGTATTAAAGAGTTGGGGGTTTTTATAAATGTCATTCTTCGCAATAGTAATTAACAAAAATCTTCCTGTAATTATTAAAAAAGTTTGCAATAAAACAAGCATGAAAAAAATAGTGTACAAATAAGTATAGTGTTGTTCATTGTCATTAAAAAAAATAATGAACAATAGCAATACAGCGCCAATTAAACATTGAATGATTGATACAGTTAACTCTTTTAATCTTGATTTTTTATATGGGGGATCATTATAAGCACCTGCAATAGCAAAAAGACTTATCCAGAATATAACAATCAGCAAAAGTGATTTATAGAAATACTCATAACTGGTAAACAAACCAGCATAAGTAAGCGGCACTTCATTAAGCAAAAGCTTGCGCTGATGTGTAACAAATATCCATGCTAATGCAGAAGCAAGTATATCTGAGAAAATATACCATCGAACCTTAAGCAATTTCTTTTGCTTCATGAATTAGTCAGGGCTGGTTTGTTGTGTTTTTAATTTTGTCCAAAATCCGATGCGCTATTTCTGTTGCTAAATAACCGTCAATTTCGTTTACAATTGTATTCTTATTATGAATAATAGAGTTGACAAATGACTGCAACTCTTCTTTAATAGCATTTACAGGGTTTGTAATTGGGTTAATAATAGCAATTGTTTTATTTCCCGAAGGCGTGTCAATATCAAAAGTAAACGCAGAATTGTCTTCTTCTGATTTTAATTTTATAATCTCTGTTTTCTTTTCTAAAAAATCAATACCAATGTATGCATCTTTTTGAAACAAGCGCATCTTACGCATCTTCTTCATGCTAATGCGGCTGCTGGTAAGATTGGCAACGCAACCATTATTAAATTCAATTCTCACGTTTGCAATATCAGGTGTATCCGTCATTACTGCAACACCGCTGGCTGAAATATTTTTTACATCGCTATTTATCAATTTTAAAATGATATCGATATCATGTATCATCAAATCTAATATTACACTTACCTCGGTGCCACGCGGATTAAATTGCGCTAAACGATGCACTTCAATAAACATAGGATTTAAGTGAATGCTCTGTAAAGAAAGATATGCAGGGTTGAATCTTTCAACATGGCCAACCTGGAATTTTACACCTGCTTCTTTCACCATTTGCACAATCTGCTTGCCTTGATCTAAGGTGTCTGTCATTGGTTTTTCAACAAAAACATGTTTACCTTTTTTTATGGCAGCTAAACATAATTCATGATGATATGTGGTAGGCGCAACAATATCAACTGCATCACATTTATCCATCAGTTTTTCAGCATTGGCAAATCTTTTTAATTCATATTTTTCTTCTACTTCTTTTGCAATCTTATCATTTGGATCGTAAAAGCCAACTATTTCAACTTCATCAATTTGCTGCCAGTTATTTAAATGAAATTTTCCCAAATGTCCAACACCGAAAATTCCAATCTTCAACATACATAATATTTGAGGGTAAAGATAAAGGGATTTACAATTTTAGTTTTTGATAAGACTGTTGACAAATTGTTTCCATGTGGTTAATGCCACCCGACTAAATGTTATCGTGATCATAAAACGAATTTTTGCTAACCATTTTATTAATCACAAAAACACCATTTATGAAAAAACAAATTTTACAGCTAAGCACATTAATCCTTATTGTGTTAACCACATCTTTATCAAAAACCAACGCACAGGCATGGAAGCTTGTGGGCAATGCGGGTACCGATTCCGTTAATAATTTTGTTGGAACAACAGACAACAGGCCCTTAATTTTCAGAACAAAAAACATGGAGCGTATGCGCATTCAGAATGGCGGCAGGATAGGCATTGGAACAACTACACCTTCTGCCAGGTTGAACGTGGTTTCAAGTGATATTGTATCATTAGGTAACCCGGGCATGCTAATGTTAGGAAATGTAACAGGAGCTAATATGACGATGGATTATGATGTTATCCAGGCACGCAATAATGGAAGTGCATCTTCTATCTGGCTTAATTATTATGGCGGCGCTACTTATTTAGGTCCAAGTTCAGCAGTTCAAATTTCCAGCGATGGGCATCTCACCACATTAAACCCTGCAGGTATTGCGGGTACATACAATTCATTGTACGCTTTGAATATAAACGCCAACAGTTCACTTGGCGGCATTAATGTTACAGACCCTGTTGATAATTATGCGTTATTCTGTGCAAAATCCGGCTTAGATGCAGGCGTGTATGTATCAAAGGCAAGCACAACCACAGCCACGCCTTGCGTTGAAGGTTATAGCAGTGGTTCTGCCGGCGGCGTAGAAGGATATTCAAATACAGGCATTGGAGTTTACGGATCCTCAACTTCTAATTTTGGTTTGTACGGTTATAGTTCTACAGGCACAGGCGTGTATGGTGTATCGTATGCATCAAGCGCAGATAATGGTTATGCAGGCCAGTTTATTGCTAATAATTTTCGAGGAATTTATGTACAAAGCGCAACAGGATGGATTGCCGGTTATTTTAACGGTGATGTTTATACAACAGGTTCATACACTGGCTCTGATGCAAAACTGAAAAAGAATATCACTGATGTAAATGATGCTATGAGCATTATTAATAAACTGCAACCTAAATACTATGAATTTAGAAATGATGGCAACTATGCAAAAATGAATCTGCCTAAAGGCAATCATTTTGGTTTGATAGCACAGGATGTAGAAAAAGTTTTACCGAATTTAGTAAGAGACATGGATTTTGAAACAAAAGATGCTCAACCAAAAGTTATATCAAAAGACGGTAAAGAAATTGCACAAACGCAAAGCCAGTCTAAAAGCGAAGAAATAGATTTTAAAGCAGTAAATTATACTGAACTTATTCCTATCATTATAAAAGGCATGCAGGAACAACAGGCTACAATTGATAAACAACAGGAACAAATCAACCAGTTAGTGCAATTATTGCAAAATCAAAATGTAACCAACAGTTCTAATTCTTCTGATGTAAAATCAGTTGCATTAAGTAATGCTTATGTAATGCAAAATGCGCCAAATCCATTTACTCAAAATACAGTAGTAAAATGTTTTGTTCCAACAACTGTAAAACAAGCACAGCTTATTGTGTTCAATTTAAGCGGCCAATCGATCAAAACTTATCCGCTTACAAACGGAATGAATAATGTGAACATTGCAGCAGGCAGTTTACCTGCAGGCCAATATACTTATTCATTAATTGCAGATGGTAAGAAAGTAGATTCAAAAAATATGAATCTTACAAAATAATTTTATCAGCCTCTTTAAAAAAAAGCCATCAATAATTGATGGCTTTTTTTATTTAAGGATGAAACGTGTTATTTTAATGTTTCATCAAGCCATTTAAAAAATTCATGTTGCCACACCATTGCATCCTGCGCTTTTAGTACCCAATGATTTTCATCAGGCAAAATTATAAACCTGCTTTTAATACCTTTTAATTGTGC
>JAFBAF010000197.1 GCA_019247895.1 Parafilimonas sp.
GCAATGCTAACAATGAAACTTTTTTTAAGTATCCATCGCCTGCAGTTACAAACTGGAATGAAAATAAAACAGCTTATTTTAAATTATTTTCAAAAAATAATAATGCAGATACGTTAATATTATTTGCGCCGGGTTGGGCAAGAAAAAATTTAGATGCAGAATCAAAATTTTGTCAACAACTTTTAAGAAACGGGATCGATAGCTGTTTATTAGTAAAGCCATTTCACCAGGAAAGGACACCTGCCAATTTATATTCAGGAGAATTATTTATCAGCGCTCATATTTTTCTCACGATTATGAACTTCAGGCAATTTGCTGCTGAAATAAGATTTTTAATAAACCATTTTAGAAAACAATATAAACGCATTGGCGTAATTGGTATGAGCAGCGGCGGTTTCCAGGCAGCACTTGCACTTGATGTGGAACCGGTCGATTTTTATTTCCCTATAATTACTGCTGCAAAATTAGGAACGCTTACATGGCAAAGCATCTTTACGAAATACATAAAGGAAGCACTGATAAAAAAAGGTATTAATGAAGAACAGTTGAACAAAGCGTGGGCAATTACAGACCAGGTTTATCTTGGGCATAATTGCAAGGCGAAATATATTAAACAGTTTATAAGTTTATATGATGAAGCAGTCGCCACAAAATATCAATATTTATTGAATGATATTTATAATAACCCGGATGTTGTTGAAATGAAATGTGCGCATAACAGCGTGATCTTTTATTTTGATAAGATAACAAAGGAGATTATAAAAACTGTAAATGCATAAGTTCTCAGGCTTTATCTAATGTAAAACCAATAGTTGTTCCAACATCCGGCTTGCTGCGCACATGCATGCTTTGACCATGTGCTTCAATAATATGTTTGCAAATGGCTAAACCCAAACCTGTGCCGCCCGCATTTCGGCTGCGGCCAACATCAGTTCTGTAAAAGCGTTCAAATATGCGTGGTAAATGCTCTTCTGCAATACCAATTCCGTTATCTGTAATTTCAACAAGAACATGTTTATCGTCGGTTTTGTAAATGCCCGCAGTTACATAACCATCTGCTTTTCCATATTTAATTGCATTATCAACAAGGTTAACAAGCAAACGAAATATCTTTTCTTTATCTGCAAACACCTCAACAGGTTGTTCGCAGCCTTTTTTTATACTGCACTGAATATTTTTTTCGATTGCTTTTTTTGAAAGCGTTTCAAACACGTCGCGTATCATATCCTGAATAATAAATTTTTTCTTGTGCAATAACTGCTCACCACTTTCAAGTTTTGTTATTTCATCAAGATCATTTACAAGGTCAACCATGCGTGTTACATTACGTGAAGTATTCTCTAAAAATTTTTTTGAAACATTTGGATTCTCTAATGCACCACCGAGCAAAGTATCAACGTACCCTTGTATTGCAAAAATTGGCGTTTTTATTTCATGCGATAAATTCTGTAAAAATTCCCTCCGGTAGCGCTCATTATTTTTCAGATCATCAATAACGGCTTTTTGTTGTTCGGCCCATTTTTCCACATCTTCACGAACATCTTCAATGCTTTTTTTAGGAAGAATATATTTATAATACATTTCTTCTCTTTGGCTCGCTTTAATCTGGTATATGTATTTATAGATGACCTTAATCTTTCTATAAATAAATTTATTTAAAACATACCGAATTAAAAAGTAAGAAAGCGTGAAGATGATCAAAAACGCTATTAGTGAATCTGTCCATCTAAAGCTTATTACATAAAATGCAATACTTATTGGAGTAGATAAACACAGCGCTGTAAAAAAAGAAAGCCTGTCCGGCGAAAGATTTTTAGTCTTAAACATTCGTCACAAATGTATAATAAGAAAGGCTGCCAATTATATAGCTGCAACCTGGGGCGTGTACTCAAATTTGTAACCAACACCTTTTATTGTGCTTATACAATTCACACCTAATTTTTGGCGTATTTTCCTGATGTGTACATCAATTGTTCTGTCACCTACAATTACATCATTACCCCAAACCTGTTCTAAAATTTCATTACGTAAAAAAACGCGTCCAGGTTTTGCGGCAAGCAGGTAAAGCAGTTCAAATTCTTTTTTTGCAAGCACAATTGGTTCACCACTTACATTTACCGTATATTTTGAAGCATCAATCGTAATATTGCCGGCCGTAATGATGTCTGTTTTTTCTTTCTCTGTTCGCCTGAATAAAGCATTTACACGGCTTATCAAAACTTTTGGACTTATGGGTTTCGTGATAAAATCGTCTGCGCCGGAATCAAGCCCGCGAATATGCGAACTTTCATCGCTTAGCGCGGTAAGCAGAATGATAAGCGAATCTTTAAACTTTGGCTGGGTGCGTAATATTTTACAAACTTCAACGCCGTTTTTATATGGCATTAAAATATCCAGTATAAATAAGTGCGGATGTGTTAGCCTGGCTTTATCAAGCGCATCGTTGCCATCTTTTGCAGTATAAACCGTATAACCTTCCTTTAAAAGATTGTAGGATATTATTTCAATTATATCCGGTTCATCGTCAGCTATTAATATGATTTTTTCTTTCGCATTCATTAACACAGAGTTTACACAAAAATAATCTGGGTAATTACATCAGCCTGTTTACATATATTATCTTATTGTTAAGGGGTATGGCATAATATTCGCCTTAAATTTGCAACTACATACTCATTCGTAAAAGAAAACGATCCTGCGGCTACTTAATGCGATTATGAACCAATTTTAGCAAATGAAAAAAATTCTTCTTTTTGTAATTTTTATTCAAGTTATAATAAATTTTGTTAGTGCACAATCAGGCAAACCAGATATTCCTTTGGTGCGGCTGTATTTTCATGAAAAAATTGACAGTACACAAAAGCTGATTGAAAAATTTGACGGCACAACCGACAATAGTTTCAAACCTACCGATAATGAAGAGCTGAATAACCGAATTAATGATGCCTTAACTGTGCAGGTAGATAACTTGCAAAATACAATTGAAGAAAGCAAGCTTTCTGATAACAATGATAAGATACGTTATCTGCGCGGATTGAATGAGTGCCTCCAAAGATATTTAAACGGCTTTCGTTATCAAACTATAAAATCGGCAACCATTGTAGAAGTGGTTTCAGGATTTAAAAATTGCATGTCGCTCGATGAAAAAAAAGAATCTGTTTATACTGAAATAAGAACGCATTCTTATGATGCGGGTGATATTTTAGTAAACTCTTATGCTTTTAATGATAACGAAGGTATTAATGACTCAAAAGATTATTTACTGCTGAAAGTTTGCAGCGATCATCCTGAAAAAATGATGATGGTATTAAGCCAGCACCCTGATATTTCTTTTGCAGACAGTTTGATAATTGTTGCAGCGCATAAACGCCCAGATGATCTGTACACTTATGCCGCTGCTTACAATAAACTCGCCGACCGTATTAAAAATAACCCTGACAGTTTGGTGCAATTGATTGTACATGTTTCAAAGATGAATGAAGGGAGAATGTATTTTCCTTTCCTGGATAATTTGTATTCGCATAAAATAAGTTTTGATGATGTTGAGGCAGCTTTGCGGAATGACGCCAAATATTATTCTTTATTGGTGAAAACAGAGATTGATTATGCTGACCGGGTGCGCCGCCGGGATACACCACTTTCAATGCAGGCATTACAAAGCAAACTGGCAGATAAGGCCAAAGAAATTTATGTAAATGTTATTAACGGCTTGCATGAATCACCTGATAATGTTCGCTTCAAAAAAATTGAAAATCTTTCACCTGAAGAATTATATTACCTCGCCGTAATGACGGAAGATGAGATTTATACCAGCAGTTACACGCATGGCGTTTATCCGTTTATCTGGAAGCAAATGCATACAACAAAAGGCGGCGACAGTTTATTAATGCGGGTTCGGTTCGACCATTTTCGGAAATGGATAAAAATGGCTGCGAATTATAACACGCTCGATGATTTTTTAAAAAGAATGGACAGAGGCAATGCGGAAGTTTTAATGAAAGCTTTTGTAAATGGTTTGGAAAAATCTCCAACGCTTGAAGATGCGGTTGATGTTGCTGATTCTTATGCCAGCATAAATGATAAAGCCATTCATGATTTAATATTGAACCAGGTGCAATACAATTTGCATCAATCGCAGCAAAACGGTAATAAAAGAGAGGCAGACATTTATAATATTTTAAACACGCTGTTTTTATCAATTGATAGTTCAAACCATATTGATGTGGCGGCGACGCTCGGCATTCCGCCCGTATATTTTATGCCGAATAAATTAATGCGCGACGATAGCGGCAAAATAATTATTGAACAATATTTTTATGGTGATAAAGATGGCAACAATATTTTTAATGCCTTCTTAAGCAATTTCAGAAACGCAAACTGGCGGATGACTTCAAATGATAAATGGGTTGTTGTTTCATCAACTAAAGGTGTTCCGATAAAAATTTATTCTAATCGTCCGTTGGATGATGAAACCTCAAAAGACCAGGAAGCACAAGATGCGCTGAATGATTATTTATCACAAAATAATCTTAATCCTGCAATGGTTATTCATCGCGGGCACAGTTATTATTTGACGGCAACTTTAGACCAGCTTGCCGAATCGGCAAAGCTTGTTCTTTTGGGCAGTTGCGGCGGTTATCAAAGTTTAAATAAAGTGTTGCAAACTTGCCCAACGGCACAAATTATTTCATCAAGACAAACAGGAAGCGGCACCATCAACGGTCCAATGATCAATATAATTGTTGAACAGCTTAGACTCGGAAAAGATCTTAACTGGCCTGCATTATGGAAGGTAATTGGCAACCAGGTTTCGCATAAAGAATACTTCGATGATTACGTTCCGCCATATAAAAACCTTGGCGCTGTTTTTATAATGGCATACAAAAAAGAGCAGATGAACCAGGAAGATTAGTTTTTGATGACCATCTTTTGTTTTTATGGCATCGTTCGTTGCGTCGCAACACTTGTACAATTCATTTTCATGGTAACTGCAGTTTTCAATTCATACATACTACTAACTTAAAAAATGACGATAAAGCAGAGCATTTTAAAATTAATTTATCCGCTCATCATCAAATTCAATAAAAGAACACATATGAACACTAAAATTTTAGAGAACACACAATATGCAAAATCAAAAATTTCTGTTTACGATATCCCGTTTGAACTTAACAATGGCAAAACCCAAACTTTATCTGCTTACAAGAACAAAAAAATATTAATTATAAACACAGCTTCTGCCTGTGGTTATACAAATCAATATGAAGGCCTCGAAAAATTATATGAACAAAATGGTGATAAAGTTCAGCTCATCGCATTTCCATCAAATAATTTTAAAGAACAGGAGAAAGGCAGTGATGCAGAAATAGCGCAATTCTGCAAAGTGAATTACGGTGTTACATTTCCGCTTGCAAAAAAATCTGTTGTAATAAAAGCAGCTGATCAAAATAAGATATTTGAATGGCTTAGCAACAAAGAAGAAAATGGTTGGCTGGAACAGGAACCTACATGGAATTTTTGTAAATATTTGATTGATGAAAAAGGGGTGCTCACACATTTTTTTGAAGCAGCAATTGAGCCATTAGGAGAGGAAATTACAGCAGCAATAAAATCATAAAGCATTGCTTATTTTTGGCCGGTTAAAAGACGATTGCATGAGTGAAATAGCAAACAGGCCCGTTCGTGTTTTAGTAGCAAAAGTGGGATTGGATGGACATGATAGGGGCGCAAAAGTAATTGCCACCGCTTTACGTGATGCAGGGATGGAAGTGATTTACACAGGCTTGCGCCAAACACCTGAAATGGTTGTAAACACTGCGTTACAGGAAGATGTAGATGCAATTGGCATAAGCATTTTAAGCGGTGCACACCTGACGGTTTTTCAAAAAGTTATGCAACTGATGAAAACAAAAGAAATGGATGATGTATTGGTTACAGGCGGCGGAATAATTCCTGAAGATGATATGAATGAATTAAATAAAATGGGTGTTGGAAAACTCTTTGCTCCCGGCGCAAACACAAAGGATATCGCAGATTATATCAAAGATTGGGTGAAAGAACATAGAAGTTTTTAAAATTGAATTATGAATTATCAAACGCTACTTACTTCTTTAGAAGATAATATTTTTATCATTACTATTAACCGTCCCGAAAAATTAAATGCACTTAATAAAATTGTTATTGAAGAATTAAGTGAAGCTATTAACGAAGTATATAATAACCCGGAAATTAAATCAGCTATTATAACAGGTTCTGGCGAAAAAGCGTTTGTTGCAGGCGCAGATATAACTGAGTTTTTAGAACTTGATGAAAAAGGCGGCGAAGCACTTGCAAGAAAAGGTCAGCAACTCGTATTTGATAAAATTGAAAATTCACCCAAACCAATAGTTGCAGCTGTAAATGGTTTTGCATTGGGTGGTGGTTGCGAGCTGGCACTGGCTTGCCATTTTATTATCGCAGGTGAGAATGCAAAATTTGGTCAACCCGAAGTAAGCCTTGGTTTAATTCCCGGTTATGGTGGCACACAACGTTTGGCGCAACTGGTTGGCCGCAATTTAGCCATGCAGTTGATCATGACCGGCGAAGTAATTAAAGCAGAAAATGCTGAAAAATATGGTATAGCAAATAAGATTGTTGCAACAGATAAATTATTGGATGAAACAAAAAGTATTTTACAAACAATTCATACAAAAGCACCGTTGGCAATTTCTAAGGTAATCGAAGTATTAAACAATTTTGATCACACGCAACAGGGCTACGATTTCGAAATAAAAAAGTTTGGTGAGTGTTTTGCTACCGATGATATGAAAGAAGGTGTTCATGCTTTTTTAGAGAAGCGTAAAGCAAGTTTTCATGGTAGATAATTATATGTTTTGAAAGCTGTATAAGTATCCAAGGTATCGGCTTCATTGGTTATATCACTTTGTGAAATTTCAGCTTTTAAATTGATCCTGGCACTGATATTCTTGGCTTAAAAAATAGAGTTGTACCAAGGTATTTCATAATTAATTTTTTTAAATTGACGCATTTTTTCACATCAAATTAATTTTTGAACAATATTTGCAATGCTTAAACCTAACGCTGTATATGAGTTGCTGTGCTAAATTTTTCACACTTTATCTATTTTAAAGATTTTATATGACAAAACATGCCCGGTTTCTTCTGGTAGATGATGATCCAGATGACGTAGCAATTTTTAAAGACATTTTAAACGAGGTAAATCCAGCAATCGATTTTGTTTCTGCAGGCGATGGGTTTGCTGCATTGGAAACTTTAAAAAAACAGCAAAACAGTTTACCTGATATTATTTTTTTAGATTTGAACATGCCAAGAATGGATGGAAAAGAATGTTTATCCCAGTTGAAAAAGGATGCGCAGTTTAAAAGAATACCGGTAATAATGTACACCACTTCCTGCCAGTCGAAAGACATTGAAGAAACGATGTTAAAAGGTGCGATTTGTTTTATAACAAAACCAACCAACTTAAAAGAGCTTAAGAATATTTTAGGCTCCATTTCAAAAAACATGCATAATAATCTTGAAAAATCGTTGCGTGTTTTAAGTGATACTTCTTCAACCTTTATTGTTTGTTGATATTAATAGGTTATTTTACTGAGTAAACAAATAAACCGTAAGGAATCTTATGATTCTTATTGTTGATGATAAAAAGGAAAATCTTTTCTCATTAAAAACATTATTACAGCTTAACCTGTATGAAGTAGATACAGCTATGTCTGGCGAAGAGGCATTGAAAAAAATTTTAAAAACAGAATACGAACTTATTATTCTTGATGTGCAAATGCCAGGCATGGATGGTTATGAAGTAGCAGAAAACATAACGGGCTATAGCAAATCAAAAGATATTCCTATACTTTTTCTTTCTGCAGTAAACATTGATAAGCGTTTTGTAACGAAGGGTTATAATTCCGGCGGTGTTGATTATGTTACCAAACCGTTTGATCCGGACTTGCTGTTGCTGAAAATAAAAACTTTTGCAAGATTATACAGGCAAACAAAGGAGTTGAATGACATTAAATTAAATCTTGAAAAAAAAGTTGAGGAAAGAACAGCAGAATTAAAAGCTTTAAATGAAGAACTCGAAGTGAGTAATGCAGAATTGCAGCAATATGCATTCATAGCTTCACACGATTTGCAGGAGCCTTTGCGAAAGATCATAACGTTTAGTCAAATTGTAAAGGAGCGTTTTATTGTTGGCAACAACGACGCAGTTCAATATCTTAACAGGATTGTTACTTCATCGGAAAGGATGCGTTCTTTAATTAATGATTTATTAAATTATTCAAAGCTTTCTGTTTCGCCCAAATTTGTTGTTACCCCGCTTAATTCCATTGTACAAGATGTAATAAATGATCTCGAATTAGCTATCCGTGAAAAAAATGCAAGACTTATCGTAAAGCAATTGCCGTCCATTGAAGTAATACCTGATCAAATGCGCCAGGTGTTTCAAAATATAATCAGCAATGCGCTTAAATTTTCAAAGCAGGATGAGCAACCTCAAATAGAAATATGGAGTGAGCCTGCAACGCCTGAATCTGATGATGGCCTGGTAGCGGAAGATAATCACTATTGCCGCATCTTTATTTCGGATAACGGTATTGGTTTTAATGAGCAATATCTTGATAAAATATTTACAATGTTTCAGAGGTTGCATGGCAAAGCAGAATATGAAGGAACAGGAATTGGATTAAGCATCGTAAAAAAAATAGTGGAGAAACACCAGGGCTCAGTTACAGCTAAAAGCATCGAAGGCGAAGGCGCTACATTCGTGATAACTTTGCCTGTAAAACAGGTTGCAAAAAATGTTTCTGTTTAATCATTATCGATATGAATTCTTCATTCAAACGAAATTTAATCATACTATACGGCTCCTCTTTCTTATTGTTGATTGTTAGCGCTGTTGCATCGTACTCGAGCATTAATAATTTGTTGAACAATCAAAGAATGGTTGATCATACCAATTTAGTTATCAACAAACTTGAATCTGTAATTTCTGTTTTAAAAGATGCGGAAACCGGCCAGCGTGGTTTTTTGCTCACCGGCAGAGAAGAATTTCTTGAACCATATAATGGCTCGTTGCGCAAGGCATATTCATTAATCGATGAAATAAAAACACTTACTTCTGATAATAATCTTCAGCAAAAGAGCGCTGAAGATTTGCGCAATATTGTAAAACAGCGCATGTCTATTTTAGAAGTTCTTATCGATAATAAACGCCGGGGGAATGATGCGTCCACGCAACAATTGCTTACAGGTAAAGCGTATATGGACCAGGCCAGGCAATTGGTGCAAACCATGGAAAACCGGGAAAGTGATCTGTTAGCAGCACGCACTGCAAGCCTTAATAAGTTTGCTGCCGCTACACCCACCTTCATCATTATTGCTTCTTTGCTTTCCATACTTGTTGCAGTTATTTCTTTTTTAAGAGTAAACAGCGATTTTGATAAGCGCATTAAACTGCAAAATGAGTTAATTGAAAAAGATGAACAAACTACACAACGCTTAAATATTATTCATGGCATTGCAGAAAAAATTTCTGCCGGTGATTATAAAACACGTATAGACGATGAGGGCAAGGATGTGCTTGGAAATATCTCTGGTTCTTTAAATAAAATGGCAGAATCGCTGGATTATTCTTTTACCAATTTATCGCATAAAGAATGGCTGCA
>JAFBAF010000200.1 GCA_019247895.1 Parafilimonas sp.
TAATGCGTTATTAATGACGACAGCATAATTTCCTTCAACTTCTTTTGCCAATTGCAAATAATGCAATGCGCTGTCAGGTTTATTTTTCGCCAGATATATGCCAGCGATATTGTTTATCACAGGCAATGAAGGGTGATTCTTATTCAATAAATTTTTATAAAGAAGTAATGCAGAGTCAGGATGGCCGGAATGTTTTACAGCAGAAGCAATATTAGCTGACATTGCGAATATCGCATCCTTTAATTCTGGCCTTGTTTTTTCCGTAAGCTCTAATGCCTTATTAAAATAATTTCCACTTTGCACATAATTGCCAGCCTCACTGTATAATGCTCCAAGTGAATTATACAAATCACCTGCAAGGCCCGCGGCAGGATATTTATTGATGATTTTTTCTGCCCATGAAAAATAATAAACGGATGAATCAAATAACCCATCCGTATAATGCACATTACCTGCTGATAATAATAACCTGAAAAGAATTGAATCCCGTAAATGAAATTTCTTTTGAACGCCGAGTGCGGTATAATAATCCTGCAATATACTTTTTGAAGTATATTCAAGGCCTTGCTTTAAGATACCCGATCTTTCATAACAATCATATAATAGCAATGCATTTGCATCATTAGGTGATAGCTGCGCAATAATAGTAGTATAATATTTTAATGCAAGGGAATCAGTGCTTTCTGTTGCATTTCCATTGAATAGCTTTTCGGCACGATTAAATAACTGTACATACGATTGAAAACCTTCCTGGCTAAGCAACTGCACGCCAAATGCACAAATTAAAACAGCAATTATTGCCAGAATTCTTCTTTTCATTTAGCAAATACTAAAATAAAAAGAATAATTGTGTATGTTGATATTACTTCTGCGTAACGATAATATAGGGGGGTCTGCATTTTACTTCACCGGCACCATGTTTTGAAGTAGCACTTGCTACAAGAACAGTTGGAATTGTAACATCATCATCTTCGGGATCTGTATCATCTTCGAGCAAAACCTGGCTTTTTTTAGCATTAAGTATATTCATTATGCTGTCAGGTATCTGGGCTTTGGTTTTATAAAAAAATAACCTGAACTGAATTTTGTTTAATGCATCATTACTTTGATCACCGATTTTATATTGCATTAAAAAATCTTTAAAAGTTCCATTCTTTGGGTTTTTGCCCAAAGCACCATTTAAAATGCTTTGCTTAAGATCAATGATACCGTTTGATGTATTAATTGAAATACCCTGTGAAATTAAATTCTTACCGAATTGGCAAGTGCCATTACAGGTAATTGGCTGTTGTGTATTAGCATTATAAATTGGAACAGACGAAGATGAAGTGTTCATTGAAAAAATACTATCCTGGTAATTAATGCCTGAAATTGTTACAAATTTTTTGCAGGTATCTTTTGTTCCATTGGGAATAAACCAGACTACATATTTTAAACCTGTTTCGCTTTTTGAAATATTAATTGCGCCGCTATTCCTGTCTATCTTCATCACATCGGGAAAAGAACCATATCTGCCGGCAAGCACATGTAAAGGCATTACAATATAATCTGAACCTGATTGCTTAGGATAAAAAATAGTGTCAGGATAAGTAAATTGATCGCAATTAAAAGTGCCGCCACCACTCCCCTGTAAATCAGAAATATTCGCAAAGGGAATCGAATTATTTAAGGCACCTTCTTTAGTGCAACCAAATATGCCTGCAACAAATATGAAAGCACAAAGTTTACGTTTAATAGTTTTCATGTAGCTAAATTTAAGGGAACGCAAAACCAATTATAACTTCGAAATAAACATAAATTTTAAAGAACAGCGACAAGACCTTATTGAACGCGTTATTTTTTTATTTGAACGGGATAATTATTATTCCGGTTAAGTTTAAAACTTTTTTACGGAATTTTATAACATGCAACAATTACCATAACGATAGTAACATGAGCAATGGAGTTTATGGAGCAAAAAAAGTGAAGTTCTGCAATTATTTACAGGACTTCACTTTTACAGCGGTGAGGGAGGGATTCGAACCCTCGGTACAGTTTAACCCGTACGGCAGTTTAGCAAACTACTGGTTTGAGCCACTCACCCACCTCACCGGCTTTAAAAAGGACGGCAAAAATAAGTTGAAAAGCCAAATAATCAAATTCAATATGAAATGAATTCTTAAATAGTTATGCATTGGCTAAAGCTCTGTCTAAATGCACATAACCGCCATCTACATGAATTAATTGCCCTGTTGTATGGCTCGATCTTTCCGATAATAAAAACACAACTGTGTTTGCAATTTCTTCCGTAGTTGTCATCCTGTTTTCAAGCGGAATTTTCGAATATATTTCTTGCAATTTTTTTTCCGGATCAGTTAAAGTGTTTATCCATTTCTCATACAACGGTGTCCAGCTTTCTGCAACAACAACAGCATTTACACGCATACCATATTTTAATAATTCAACTGCCCATTCTCTTGTTAGCGCATTTCTTCCACCATTGCTTGCAGCATATGCGGAAGTTCCGCCCTGACCTGTTTCTGCAGTTTTAGAGCTGATGTTTACAATAGCGCCCTTTGATTTCTTCAACGCCGGCAAAGCATAATGCGCCAGCAAATAATAATGAACAAGATTTTTATGTAATGATGCAATGAAACTCTCATAATTACCCTGCTCCAATCCAACACCATCATTAATGCCTGCATTGTTTACAAGCCCATCAATTCTGCCAAACTTCTTAAGCGTTTCATCAATCACTTTTTTGCACTCTTGCGGTTTTGTAAGTTCTGCAACTATTTGAAAACACTTGCCGCCGGCGGCTTGTATCGCTTCAACTGTTTTTATATTATCTGCTTTATTTCTTCCAGCAATAACAGCAATTGCACCTTCCGCAGCAAGCAATTTCACAATAGCTTCGCCAATACCTTTTGCACCTCCGGAAACAATAATTACTTTATCCTGAAGATTTAAATTCATACTGTATTTACCCGTTATTGAGAAGTTTCGTCGGAATCGTTAGGTGCAGTTGGAATGCTATCCATAAAAATAGAGGCCTTATCTTCTTTTTTTTGCATTTCCTGTTTATGCATTGCGGCTATAAACTTTACAAGGCTTGCCAAACTGTTTTCGTTCTGGTTTATTAAATTCAATTCAAAATTTCCTTTTATAATTTTTCCGTCACTTTTATTGGTAGTAGCAACAAAATCTTTAAACGTTGTTCGTGCGGTGTTCAACATTTCATTGCCCGCATTCCCTGTTACAGCAGTTTTATTAAATATAGAGTTGATATCAACAAACAAAGCCATTGATTTGTCGCCTAGGTTTTTATCGATATCAGCCGGTAAACTTGCTTTGCCACTGCCCGCTTCATAAGCTTTTATTAATTCATCACTTGAACCAATCAGCAAAGCATTGCCTGTTGTTTCAATTACAAAACCATGGCCGCCTTCTGAGCCAAGTTGGTATTGATCACCATTTTTTGATAACAATCTTTTATTCACCAACCCTGTCATCACTTTATCAAAAGCTGTTTTATCACCGATACGCATGTTCACTATAAAATTCGCACCGTGAATACTTGTTCCCATTGCAAGATTATTTGACTGGGAAAAGATTGCAGCCACATCGCCACTAAAAGCATTCACTACATCATTTGTCGAAAAACCAAGGTTCGTCATAAAGCTATCTGCCATCATATCAACACCTAAATAGTGCAAAATATCAATCAGCATTTTTGGATTGAAAGAAAAAATACCAAAGCCGCTTATACTGTCAGGATAACTGCTGAGCATGCTTTTATCAACAGATCGCGCCGGGTATTTTTGAAGAATATCAGCCAGGTCTTTTCCATAATGCGACTCTCCTGTTGCCGAAATTTTCCCTTTTTCAAAATCAATCGTTCCGTCACCGTAACTTCCCTGCAGCAAAGTATTTGCCTTCGCCATGCCTGGAATCATCGCAGTATTTAAATTCGAAGATGTGTTTGTATAGTAGTGAATATCTCCATTCTTTGAAAGCATGTCTGTAAAGCCATCTACAGAAGCGATAGATGCGGACTCATTTTGCGTGAAGAGAGTAGTCAATTGTTTTTGGGAAAGCGTTCCTTCTCCGGTTGAATAGCTTCCGGGAGAAGAATTGCCGCCGCTTACTGCAGACATAATTAAAACCTTATCTGTCCACCCGGCAACAAAATCGTTACCCAGCGCTATATATTTGTATTTATCACCTGATAAAACATTAGCGCCAACTTTTTCTTTTTTCAAAAATGCTTCAAGTTTTGATGCATCCTGCACTTTTGCGATAATACCGGCATTTTGAATACTGCCTGATTGTATTGAATTTGTTCCTTTCACAAAAACATAAATTGGCTGCGTAAGATCAATGCCGGAGTTCTTTATATCATCCCACCGCAAAGCATACGCATCATTTTTCTGAGCGAAAAGATTGGCGAGAGAATCGATAGTTATTCCTGATGATTCAATTTTGTCCATAATGCTTTTCGGATCGATGGTAAGCACAAATGATGCATCTTTAGGAACATACAATGCAAGATCAGGAACAGGTTTTTTGCAAGTGGCAAATGTGATTATTGCAAGAACAATGATTACAAATGCAGATAGTTTATGTTTCATTGGCATTTTTAAATTTTTGTTTGTCAGTGGAATTGTAAAGTAAACGAAGATATTCAAAGTAAAAAAAGCAAATTCATTGAGCGATATTACCTTTAACTGCAAGTATAAAAATAGGAGATATTATATTGATCATATCAATCAATTTACTATTAGCTTAAAAATACAGTCATGAAAATAATTCTACCCTTTGCTATCTTGATCTTCCTCGTAAACATTTCTAAGGCACAAAGTTATAACCAAGCATGGTCAACATGCGACACAGCATTTCCGCAAAACCATATGATTGCAGGCAATTGTACGTATGATTCGTCAAATAATATTATTACAGGCGCAGATAAATTTCCCGGTATTACAGATACCATAAATTCAATCGCAATTAATAAATACTCACCAGGCGGCAACAATATATGGCAAAAAACTTTGCAGGTAAGGCGATCCAACGCATACACATATTTGGCAACAGATAAAGCAGAAAATATTTATGTCTGTACAAATAGTCACGACAGTAACATTTTGATAAAACTTAACGGTGCGTCCAGCGCTATTGTATGGAAAAGATCTTTTAAAGGACCTTTTTCCACATCAGTAAACTTACCCGTTAAATTATTGGTTGATGATAACGGAAATGCTATTGTTGCAGGTTCTACCAATTTTACAAATAAAGAAAATGCAATTTATTTACTTAAATATGATGCAGATGGCAACGAAATATGGTTAAAATATATCAGGCGTATTCCTTCGCCGGATTTAAAGGGTCAAACATTTGGATGTATTGTAAATGATGCTGTTTTAGACGAAGCAGGAAATATTTATGTAGCAGGTACCAGTTTTAATAAGTATGCGGTAAAAGCACAGGATGTTTTGGTGGCAAGGTATAATGCAAACGGAGACAGCGCCTGGTTAAAAACTTTTACGCTTGGTGTAAAACAATCGAGAGAAAATGGCAGCATAATTAAATATTATAAAACGCAGCATGCTTTATATATAGGCGGCCAACAGGATTATGCAGGTGGTCAGCAAGTGCCTGACAGCAGTTTTATTTTCAAACTCAAAACGAATGGAGCTGAAGTATGGCAATATACAAACCCGCTTCATTATTTAGTGCAAATGAATATAGATAATAACGGCAATGCAATCTATTCGGGGCGCTGCCGCACCTGCTTGAATAATGATTTGCTCGCCTCAAAAATTTCTGCTGCAGGTACGTTATTATGGACAAAAGAAATCAGTGATACAAAAGATTTAACCGGAGATCCGCAGGCAATTACAATTGACGAATTCAATAATATATTTCTTACAAAATATTACATTGCTTCTGCCGGTGGCGAAATTTTTAAGTATAGCCCGCAAGGCAATTTACTTACCCGTATTGAGTTTGATACAACAAGTATTTTTAATAATTTTTATTGGGCGCAAAATCCTTTATTGATAAACCAGCAACAAGATTTATTTACATTTTATAGCAATAGTTTCAAGCTTAATTCAACCTATTATTATTACAAGTGCCTAAGAAAATATACTTTATCAAATAATATTGATAAAACGAGTTTGCAAGTACCGGCTTTAACTGAAATCGAAAATTTTTATGTATCGCCAAATCCTGCAACCAGCCAGGCTGTTGTTACATTTAAATTAAATAAAACTGAAAAAGTGCAATTGCAATTACTTGACAAAGAAGGAAGGAATGTTCTGCAACTTCCTGCGATGACTTTAAAACAAGGCGTGCAGAAATCATCTTTCAACATATCAAATCTTATCAGCGGTATATATATTATTAAACTGATTACAACAAATGAAACGCATACATTAAAACTTATTAAACAATAATTCCAATAAGCAGAAATCACTTATTTTATCATAGATTGATAAACTGCTTCCATCATTTTGCCACGAACATTTAACGAGCTTAATTTTAAATTGTCGCCGCCATTTGGGTTAACACGGTTTGATAAGAAAATAAATATTAAATCGTATTTCGGATCAACCCAAACACAAATGCCGGTAAAACCCGTATGCCCGAAAGTTTCAGGCGAGGCACTTAAACAAGGATAAGGTTCTGTTCTTGTTGCATTATCTTTTTCTGGTTTATCAAATCCAAAGCCCCTGCGACTAATATTACTATGATAAGTTGTGAAATAATCTATTGTTTCTTTTTTTAAATAACGTTCACCATCCCAAACGCCGCTATTTAATAACATAGAATATAATATGGCAAGATCATGCACATTACTGAATAAGCCCGCATGACCTGCAACACCGCCAAACATTGCAGAACCGGGATCGTGTACGTAACCTCTCAGCAATTGCTCACGAAATTGTTTCTCATCTTCTGTTGGTGCGATGTTATTTATAGCAATATGTTCGTTTGGCTTGAAAGTAGTATTGTACAAATGCATCGGCTTATAAAAACTATCCGCAACAAACTTATCTAATGTTGATCCTGTGATCTGCTCAACGATCTTTCCTAAAAAAATATAATCGTTATCGCTGTATATATATTTTTTAGGAAGCTCTAATTTACTTTGAATAATGCGGGCAAACATTGTATCAACATAATCTTTGCGCATGTACATATTTGCAGCAACATGCACAGAAAAATTTGAATCGGGGTAAGGTTGAAATAAACCAGGTTTTGGATCACCGTTGGCATTAATAATTTCTTTATAAAATGGAATGAATGCAACTAAGCCTGCCTGATGCAACAACACATCCTGTATAACTAAAGTGCTTTTATTAGTGCCGCGAACCCAGGGTAAATAATCGCCTAATGTTTTATGCAGGTCAAGCTTGCCTTCTTCATACAATTTCATTACAGCTAATGTTGTTGCAGAAATTTTTGTAACTGAAGCCAAATCATAAACCGTGTTTAATGTTACAGGCTGATCATTATTATAAGTAAGATTTCCGTAAGCTTTATTGAAAACAATTTTATTATTTTTTGCAACAAGCACCACGCAGCCTGGCATTGCATGTTGCGCAATTGCATCGTAAGCTAAACTATCGATTACAGAAAGTCTTTCGCTGTCTAATCCAACCTCAGCCGCATTTACAACGGGAATTTTTTTCAAGCCGAGATCAGTAATTCCATCACCGTAATGAAACGCATCGCAAACTGTAACAGGCAACTTTCCTGAGGCCACAAAATTTCCGTTCAGCCAATTAAATGCAGCTTCCTGGAAGATTGGATCATCTTCATAACATTCAACCAAATTATTTGCATCACAAAAATTCTTAAGCGCATAAGGATTTCCAAACACCATTGTAATTGCATTGGTTGTTGCCTGTAAATTTTTAATAAGACCTAATGCATTTAATGTTAAGCCAAAGTTTCTCGCGGGATATTTATTGAACTGGTGAACACCAATGATCACCGCATCATAGTTGCTGTCAACATGTTTTAGAATTGAATCAGCAACGCTTGAATCATCATTATAATTCATCAAATAAACATCAGCATTGTTTTCAATTTTTAAAAAAGTAGCCAATGTATTTGTGTCTGAAATTCCAACGCCAACATAAGCGATCTTCTTTTCGCTTTTTAACGGAAACAAAGAAGTGTCTTTCATTCTTAAAAGAGTTATTGCGTTTTTCGCAACCTTCCTTCTCAACCTGTTTACATCTTTATTCAAATCGTCGTATAAATTATTGGTGTTGATATAACCAACATTGCTCAAGCCCAAATTATATTTTGCCAACAATACTTTTTTCACGCGGTTATCAATATCAATCGAATCAAGCATTTTATTTGTAATCGCCGTTTGTATTTTTTGAATTGCGATCGGCACATCTCCGGGCAAACACAACATATCATTACCTGCAACCAAAGACTGAACGGCCGCATCGCCTTGCGGAAAATATTTTGCAACACCCTGCATTTCCAACGCATCAGTAAAAGAAATTCCGTTAAAACCAAGGTCGGTTCGTAAAAGATCAGTTACATTTTTTTTAGATAATGATGTTGGAAGATGCGGCGTATTATCAATTGAAGGAATACTTAAATGTGCGATCATAACACTTCCGATGCCTTCATTAAATAAAGTTTTGAAAGGATATAATTCCAATGAATCAAGCGCAGGCAAAGATTTTGAAATGACAGGCAGATCCAAATGCGAATCAACGCTTACATCGCCATGACCGGGAAAATGCTTAGCGCAAGCCATCACATTATTTTCCTGTATGCCACGCATTATTTGCGTTCCAAATAAAGCAACTTTGTATTTATCTTCCCCAAACGAACGAAAATTAATAACAGGATTATCAGGATTATTATTGATATCAATTACCGGCGCATAATCCACGTGTATTCCTTCGCGTTTGCATTGCTCACCAATTGCTTTTCCAACTTCATAAACGATCGCTGCATCCTGCACAGCGCCCAACGTTAATTGATCAGGAAATTTTGTAACACTATCTACCATGCGCATTCCTAAGCCTGTTTCACCATCAATACAAACCAATAAAGGCGTTTGCGCTATTTGCTGAAAATAATTAATGTAGTTCGCTTGTCTTATCGGTCCGCCCTGGAATAAACAGATAGAACCAATATTGTAATCACGAATCAGCGCTGCTACTTTATCTGTATAAAAAACTGTTCCGCCGGAAGCAATGCCACTTTCGCGAACCACCATTAATTGTGCAATACGCTGTTGCGGTGTTAACGAATTAAACACACTGTCAACCCAATGTTGCGATGTGGCTGTTTGTTTGTAAAATTGTTGTGCGTTTATATAAAAAGGAATAGAGAAAATGAAAATCAGAATCAATCTCATGTTGCAATATACAAATTGAGCTGACTTTTATTATGTGCAACCACAGGATTAACTATTTCATTTATGCAGTGAAGTATTACAATTCAGAATCTAATTTATTTGAAGAGACATATAAAGCAGGCATCACTTGTCCTGAATATTTATCTGCAGTACAAGTGATGCGACGCAACCGTGATGCCACAAAGTATGATTGCTTGTAACCAAAATTTTTTACCAGTTACTAAACCTTAAACCTATTGTATAAGGGTATTGTTTCGCATCTTCAAACAACGTATTGATGCTGTAACTGCCATACACACGCACCGGGCCAAGACCAAGTTCTGCAACATAAGAAAACATCCAGGGGCGCAAATCGAAGTCGTTGTGATTTTTATCTTTACCGCGTTCATCACTTATTTGTTTTGTGTGACTGCCTAAACGATAACTTGCACTTACACCCGCACTTAAATTAAAACCGTGGCGATGATTGGGAGTAGGATTAATATTGATCATGAATGGAACGGTTGCATAACCAACATACAATTTATTTTTGGAAAAATTGATTGTATCCATCACAACATAAGGTGAAGTTTCGCGGAAAGAAATATTGCTGCTGTAGCGATAGTTATACATATTCAAACCCAAGCCGTATTTAAGATTAAGAACATGATCAGCAACATTAAGTTTTTGCATAAACAGCCAAATGTTTACATTGGATGATTTGCCTGTAATTAATTTCAGATCGTGCTTGTCAATTCCGGTTTGCGCAAATGTTGCTGCTTGCGGCGCAGCATAATCTGTTTTATCGTTGTAATTAGCAAAGCCGAGATCGAAGATCAAGTAATTTGTACTAAAAGTTTTATTGCTGTGATTGGTGTTATAAATTCTTCTGTGCGGTAAATTAATGATTGTATAATCATCACGCCTTGGCGAAAGGCTATCATTATAAGTGTTTCTTTCTTTACCATTTCTTATAATGATGAAATTGCCAACATGCACCGTGTCATCTTTACTTCCCACATTTGTTGTATCATTTTGTGCGATGGCTATAACCGAAGAAAGCATAATTATCCCTGCTAAAAATATCCGTTTCATTTTTGTAAAATTTTTCTATGAATTAATTATTGTTTTTTCGTATCTATTTCAAAATTGACAACCTGCAGTTTGCCATCTTCATTTGCGAGATCATTTGATTTATTTCCAAAGATGCGCCCGGCTTTTTTAAAGAAGGTTTTTACTTTGGTTTTATTCAGGTCGAGCATACCTACATGCAATGAGTTGTCGTCGTCGCTTGTGTTTAATTCTTTGTATGCAACCGGATAAACATTGCTTTGAGTTTGTTGCTGTGTTTGATTCTGCGGCAAAGCAGCAACTTCATTTTGTGTTTGACCAATTTGCTTTTGAGCAACACCTATTGTTGTTGTTACAACCGGCGGCTCTTTCTGATCTTTTGCAATATCGTTATGTTGAATTGGCGCATGCTGAATAGCGATTATTGGTTCTTCAATAATCTTATTTCCATCTACCTTATTATTACCAGTTGCGATTTCTGTTTTGTGATCTGAAATTGATACTACATTTTTCTTTTCTTTTTTTACACGTAATAACGTTTGTTGCTGCGCAACTATTCGTTCCGGTTGTTTAATTGATGGCTGAATACTGTCAACCGGTTTTGTTACCGCAACATTTTGTTGTGATTGGCTCTTTACAGAAGGATTAACTGCAACCGTAACTGCTGCTGAGTGTTTTTCCATCAACCAAAAACCAACTGCACATACACCAATAAATACTGCAGCCGCTGCCAAACGCCACGATTTTAAATAAATTACCCTCCTTCTTTCAGTGCGGTAGAGATCTTTTTTATTACCGTAACTTACAACTTCAGGTGCAAGTACAGCTTGCTTTAAAGTGGTAAACTCATCCTGCAAGTGTGGATGCTGCAGTATGTACATTTCAACTTCCTCACGTTTAGAAGCGCTTAATTCATTATCAATATATAAAAGAAAGTGTTCCTGGTAATTATCCTCCTTAATACCGTTGCCTTCTGTTCTTAACAAACTTTCTTTATCAAAAACAACAGGTTCAACAATGGATCTTGTTTGCAGCAACATTTCCAGTTCAATGGCTAAATCAGGGTTTTGCTCAGCAAAATTTTCAACTGCCTGTTTTGACACAGTATCCAGCTCATCATCTACATACAAAAAGAAAAACTCTTCGTAATTATTTCTGTTTATAGTTTCCATCTTACATCACATTTTCAGGTTTTACCAAATAATTGCGCAAGTTTAATCTTGCGCGGTGCAGGTAAACTTTTACCTGGCTTTCATTTAATCCTGTTATCTGCCCGATCTCTTCATAACTATAGCCCTCATAATCTTTCAGAAGTACCAAACTTTTTTGCGTTTCGTTCAGTTTATTCAATGCATCCTGCAAATTTTTTTTTAGGTTCGATACCGGCTGCGTATATGTTTTTGTTTCTGCTGCAAATTCATCTTTCAAACTTATCCTTTTCACTTTTCTAATATGATCTATCATTTGATTATAGGCAACCGTAAACAAAAAAGATTTCGACTTTTCTGTTTGAACCGTTTCCCTGTTTCGCCATAATTTCTCGAAAGCAGTTTGCACAATATCTTTTGCATCTTCTTCATGCCGTATATTTTTCACAATAAAGCGAAAAACATTGTCGGCATATAAGTTAACGCAGTCATTATATTCCCGTTCAGTCATAGTTGCTTCTTAAAGCTGTAAAATTAATGTTCTTGAAAAGAATCTATTATTGTACGGATGATGAAAGCAAATGTTACAGCCGAAATAAAATTTTACATGAACCGGTTTATAACTACAAGTATGTGTTTTTCCTACATTCGTGCCATGCAATTGATTGAAGTAAATAACACTGCAACTGCCAGGGATTTTATTAAGGTAAATGTGCTGATCAATAAAAATAATCCAAATTATATACGGCCGTTGGATAATGAAGTGACCGATGTATTTGATCCATCAAAAAATAAAGCTTTTAAATATGGCGAAACCAAACGGTGGATTTTAAAGGATGGCAACAACAAACTGATTGGCCGCATTGCAGCGTTTGCCAATTCAAAATATATAAACAAAGGCACCGGATTTATAACTGGCGGCGTTGGTTTTTTTGATTGTATAAATGATACTGGTGCGTCAAAAATGTTATTTGATATTGCAAAAGAATGGCTACAAAGCAAAGGCGCAGAAGCTATGGATGGGCCGATAAATTTTGGAGACCGGGATAAATGGTGGGGTTTGATGGTTGAAGGTTTTAATAATCCGCCTATTTATGGAATGTCTTTCAATACGCCATATTATGAAAAGCTATTTGAAGATTATGGTTTTAAAAATTATTACAATCAATATTATTATGCGATGGGCGTGAAAGATAAAATCTCGGATAAATTTCCTGAGCGCTATGCAAAATTTAAAAATAAGCCCGGGTATGAAGCACGCCACATCAGCATTAAAAATTTAGAAAAGCATGCTGAAGAGTTTGCCACAGTTTATAATGCAGCCTGGGCTCAGCATGGCGAAGCGAAAGAAATAACTGTAAAAGATGCAATGAAGCTTTTTAATAAAATGAAATTGGTTATTGATGAGCGTGTTATTTGGTTCGCATATTATAAAAATGAACCAATCGCAATGTGGATCAATATTCCGGATTTGAATGAATATTTTAAACATTTTAACGGTAAACTTGGACTGATTGAAAAACTGCGTTTGTTATGGATGAAAAAAAATAACAAGTGCAGGATATTTACCGGCGTTGCATTTGGTGTTGTTCCTAAATACCAGGGTTTGGGAATTGATTCGTTTATGATCTATGAAGCATCGCTGCCAATTCAAACTTTAAACTGGTACGATAAATATGAAATGGGCTGGGCTGGTGACTGGAATCCGAAAATGATTAATATTTACAAAAGCCTTGGTGCCACACAAAGCCGCAGAATGATTACGTTTCGTTATATTTTTGATGAAACCAAACATCCGTTTGAACGGCACCCGGTATTAGAATACAAGTAAATTATGCCGGCAATTGAACAATAAATGTTGTGCCTTCATTTTCTTTAGTTTCAATTTTTATTTCACCGCCATGAGATTTGATGATGTCATAACTCAAGCTTAATCCCAAACCTGTTCCTTGTCCTGTAGGTTTTGTTGTAAAAAACGGCTGGAATATTTTATCAACTATATTTTGGGGAACACCATTTCCATTATCGCTTACTTTTATTTCAATAGCGCCATTTATTTTTTTTGTTGTAAGTGAAACTATTGGTTTATAATTTTCGCCCGCAGCTTTTTTCTTGTCGCTCACAGCATAGAACGCATTGTTGAATAAGTTTAATAAAACACGGCCAACATCCTGTGGCACCACTTCTATCTTTTCAATTGAATCATCAAAATCTGTTTTAAATTCTGCGTTAAAGGTTTTGTCTTTTGCGCGCAAACCGTGATAACTTAGCCGCAAATATTCATCGCTCAACGCATTTATATCAGTCAATTCTTTTTGGCCGGTATTTCTTCTTGAATGCTGCAACATGCTTTTTACAATTGCATCAGCACGTTTGCCATGATAAGATATCTTTTCAAGATTTTGCGTTATGTCACTCATTAAATCTTCTTTTTCTTCAGTTGTTAGTTTTTTACCATCAACTTTCAACTCTTCAATCAGTTCAATATTTACTTCAGAAAAATTATTTACAAAATTTAAAGGGTTTTGTATTTCATGCGCAATGCCTGCTGTCAATTCACCAAGGCTCGCCATTTTTTCACTTTGTATCAGCTGGGTTTGTGTGGCTTTTAATTCTTCCAGCGCGTGTTCCAATTCTTCTTTTTGTTTGGTAAGTTCTGCAGTGCGTTCAGCCACCTGCACTTCAAGTTCTGCCTTCATTGCAGTAACAACTTTATTATTCGCTTGTTCTTCTTCAACTTTTTTTCGTTCTTTTTCGAGCTCTTTTCTTTGCCTGATCGTTACAATCCAAACACCAATTCCCCATATAATGGCAAACCCTTCCAGCGTATCTAAAAAACTGCCCCAGCTTTCATATAAAGAAGGAAGAATGAATTTTATTAAATTGGTGAATACCGAAACAAGAATGTATGGCGCTAACGCAACCCAAACTGATTTTGCATGTTTGAATTCAGGTTTAGTATATAAAATATAAACGAGCCCAAGTAACGCTGCGCCGCCAACTACCATGGTAATAGTATGTGCGGAATGAACGGTTGCCTGCACCACAATCATAGCAATTGAGCCATACATAGCCCATGTTAAGCGCTTGTTCCAAACTTCAAAATATTCTGTATTTTTTACTGTACTGCGTAAATACCGGGCAACAAAAAAGATAATAAAAAAATCAGCTGTCATTTAAACAATGAATAATGTTGCATGAAAATAATTAAAAAATAATTCTTTTGTTTTTAAACGTTATTACACGGCTTTAAAAATAAAAGCCCGTTCTTAGAAAAGAACGGGGTTAAATGTAAAATCGAATTTCAAATAAAAACTTTTTAATAAACGGTGTTTGAAGATAGATGATTGTGCAGGTGGCTTTTTGGGATGCAATTATGTTCGTTTTACTAACATGCAGACTGAGATATGCTTCAATATGCAACCTACTTTTAATCCAAAAAATTTTAAGTGGCAAGCAAGAGTAATTAAAACATAAAAACTAATGTTATTAAAATGATTTAGATGATCTTTCAAGTTCCTTCGTAAACAGTGCTGGAATGACAATTGCTCCAACAAAACATCATACATTTCCACCTTGAGCATGCATCACGCAAATTACTGCAATAATTCACGTTAAATTAAAAGCGCATTATGCAACTGGCAAATAAATAAAAAATGTGGCGCCGGCATTAGGTTCTCCATATGCTTGTATAATACCGTTATGATTTTGAACAATCTTTTTGCAGATTGCAAGGCCAATACCGGTTCCTTCATATTCAAACCTGCTGTGCAACCGTTGAAATAACTCAAATATTTTGCCGGCATATTTTTGTTCAAATCCAATTCCATTATCAGCAACACTTATCTTATAATATTTATTATGCTGAAGTGATTTTGCTCCAAAAACTTCGGTTGCTTCAACAACCGTAGATGTTATCGTCACCTTTGGTGAAACCCGCGGTTTCCTGTATTTAACAGCATTAATAATTAGATTTGAAAACAATTGATTGAAGTGCAACGGAACAATATTTAATACAGGTAATTCTCCTGTTTCAATAACAGCTTTATTTTCTTCCAGTAATTCCTGCAGATCGCTTTTTACCTGGTACACAATATCGTTAAGCGGCGTTTTTACCAATGCATTTTTGGTAATGTTGGTACGTGAGTAATCAAGCAAAGCGCTGATAAGATTTTGCATCCGGTCAGAAGCGGAAAGAATGCGTTTAAAATATTCATTCGTGTTCTCAGAAAGGGTTTCATTATGCGTCTCAATTATACGGTTGATAAATGTTTTGATCTTGCGCAGCGGTTCCTGCAGGTCGTGCGAAGCGATGTATGTAAATGAATCAAGTTCTGTATTGGTTTGTAATAATTGCAGGTTTTTTAACTCCAGATCGTGCTGATACTTCAATATGATTTCTTCATTTTTTTTCTTTTCAGAAAGATCAGTAATTATCATTCCAACTGTACTAAGCTTCGGTTGTAAGGACGTAAGTGAAATGTAAACCGGAATGATCTTTTTATCAATACATAAATTTATTTCGCCTTTACTGCTGCCATTATGCAAGGCCTGTTTAAATAAGATTGAAAAACTTTCATGGGAATCGCTATTAACAAACTCTTTAAAATAACAACCTACTACTTTTTCATATGGTAAATGCAGCAATTCAAAAAAATAAGTATTGGTATAAACGATCAATTCATCTTCGGTAAGGTTTACCGCACCCTCGCCAAATTTTTCTACTAAAATTCTATATGCATAATCTCCGCTTTGAAGCGTGTATATTTCCGATTGATTACCTGTTTTTAAAGCAAACGCATCCACTTCACCGGTTTTAATGGCTTCTACTAATTGCTCAGATTCATGGAGCTTGTTTTCCAGTTCTTCAATTTTAGCTAAAAGTTCTTCTCTTGTTTGCACTGTGTTATTATTTCGAAATGCCTAAAGCATTCATCACTTTTTCACTGTTTGAGAGAGTACCTACCAAAATTTTTTTTGGCAACGGATAAGTTTTAATAAGTGAAGGGCAAAATACCACTTGCTGCTGGGCAGCAAGTTCGGGATATTTATAAATATCAATTATTTCCAGTTCAACCTTATTATTTAAATACTCATCGCACAATTTCCTGATATTTTCTATGGCTTCCATTGATCTTGCTGACATACCGGAAACATACAACCTCAGTTCAAGCTTCTCTTCATTATCATCATTTAATGTTGTATGTAAATCCATTTATTTCTTTTAAGAAGAAAGCGGACGGATGTTTAAACCTACCAACACACGTTCTTCATTTGATAAATCCCCAATAATCTTCCTGATAGGTTCAGGCACTTTTCGTACCAAGGTTGGAATAGCAAATATTTGGTCACCTTCTGCAAGCTGCGGATTTTTTAGAAGATCAACAACCTCTATTGAATACCTGCCCTCTAAATGTTCTTTACAATATTTGGTTATATTTTTCAACGCTAAAACTGATTTTGGCGTTTGCCCCGCTACATATAACCTTAGTTCCCATTTCTGCTCTTTAGCCATACTTATTGATTAAAAATTACCGCTTTTTAAGGTGATAAAAATATATAGTTACTGCGAAATTATTTTTTTACCGCAACATCACCGGATAAAACATGTATGCCTTTATTTGTGATAGTAAAATCACAGCATTCATTTGAATGGCCCATGCCTCTTGATTTAATGATTGTGATATTGCGAGTTCGCTTCCCGTTCTTGTCTTCGTTCGCTAAACTGATCCATGTATCTGCCAGCGAAGAAACAGCATCCGCCGCAATATCAATATAATCACCCTTGTTTGGATGAGTAAGCGATGTAAATAAACTGTTGATACCGTTTATTTTAAACAAATCAAGCAGCCTTATCAGCATTGATCTTACTTCGCTGCCTGTTGCTACTGTTATTAAACTGCTGATGGGATCTACAATAATTGTTCTGGGCTGATATTGGTCTATTAATTTATGCATCTGTATAAGATGCATTTCCAGGCCCTGGAACGATGGGCGGGAAGCATGTATAATTAAGCGTTTTGATTTTATGTATGGCTTAAGATTCATACCTATGGTTGCTACATTTCTAATTAATTGATCAGGCGATTCTTCAAATGAGAAGTATAGAACCGTTTCATCTCTTTTGCAACTGCTTAAAGCAAAATAAGCAGCCAGTAATGTTTTTGCAGTGCCTGCGGTACCGGTAACCAGTGTGCTGCTGCCTTCAAAAATTCCGCTCTTCTCAAATAACTTATCGAGCGATGAAAGCCCGGTTGAAATAGTATTGCCTGAAACTTTATAATCTAACTTCAAAGAAGTGATAGGCAACACAGAAATACCATTTTCATCAATTAAAAAAGGATATTCATTGGTACCATGTGTTGAGCCGCGATACTTAACTATTCGCAGCCTGCGGGTTGCTATTTGATCAATCACACGGAAGTCGAGCAGTATTACGCAATCAGAAACATATTCTTCCAGGCCCTTTCTCGTTAATGTACCTGCGCCGCGTTCTGCCGTAATAATTGTTGTTACGCCTTTATCTCTCAGCCATTGAAATAATCTTCTTAGTTCTGACCTTAATAAACCTTCGTTTTCTATACCCCCAAATAACGATTCAATTGTATCAAGCACTACGCGTTTTGCGCCAATAGAATCAATCGCATAATTCAACCGGATAAATAAACCTTCTAAATCATATTCACCCGTTTCCTCAATTTCTGATCTTTCAACGCGTACATAATCAATCTTTAGTTTGTTTTCGGTCGTTAATGCCTTCAAATCAAATCCTAAGGATTCTACATTTTCAATAAGATCTTTTTCCGATTCTTCAAAACTCATGAAAACGCCAGGTTCATTTTGTTGCGTAATACCTTTTACTAAAAATTGCATTGCCATTAAAGTTTTTCCACAACCGGCGCCGCCGCAAACAAGTACAGGCCTTCCTTTAGGGAAACCACCTTCTGTAATTTCATCTAATCCATTTATTCCTGTTGGTGTTTTAGGAAGCAAACTTTTTTTCTGTTGTTTCATGTAAAAAACTTTCTTTTTTTGATTTTTCATTACGATATAAAAGTTAAGCCAGTGGTTGCATACTCAACACAAGATAATTCATGCGTTTTAACTGCTCAAAATTTTTGTATTTATACAATAGAAGTATGATTGAAGACAAAAGTGGTTGATTCATTTTAATTTAATGACTTTTTTTGATCGCATGCAGTTAATAAGATCAAAGAATGATATTTGTTTTGATAGCTGTTACAGATCAAAATATTTTTAAAGTTAGTTATGCGTTTATCCGCAAAACATTTGGGCAATCGTTGCATCTTTATAATATTTGCGGCAAGCCACATTGCGAAAGATGATGCAGTTGGATATTCACCACACAAATGCTTATAATTAATAACCATATTATTTTTAAAAATTTCGTTTTCCAGCTCATTGAATAAACGATCATTCTTAACATCACCATTTTTACCAGTAATCACAAGATCAATATCAGCAATAAAAAGCTCTTTTGCTGCTAAAAACTCCCGGATCTTTTCTTCAATAGAACTAAAACTTCCGGGTTTGTAAAAAGTTTCTACACCTTCGAGCTGCGCATAATTACTTTCACAATCGTCATTTGATAATATAAAGAATGCAGCACCTTCACCGGCAATGCTTCCTTTTGTGTTTGAATCATACAATTCATTATTTGGCACCGGTGAATATTTATACAAACCAAAACGTTTCAAAACATTGAATGTAAAATCAGTCATTTCATCCTCACTGCCGCATAAAACATTTTGAGGTTTATTTTCCTGCAATAATAACATCGCATCAATCAAAGCATGTTCAAAAGAAAAACCGCGATGCACAAAGGTATTATTATAGTTATTACATTTTAATGCTAATGCAATCTGTGCCGCAACTGTATTATGTGTTGACTGAATAAACGATGTTGGTGACAACATTTGTTCATCCTGCTCAATAATCGTCTTCAAAAATTTCTCAGAATCTTCCATGCACCCATAAGCTGTACCCATTGTTATCGCATCAATGTTTTTCAGTTCTGCTTCTTTCAGGCAACGCAAAGCCGCTGCTAATCCAATGCGCACAATTCTACTCATCCTGCGCATAAGTTTTACATCAAGAATAGTTTTATAGTCCGGTTCGATAACTTTTAAATAATTTGAGTTCCATGTAACTGCATCACCGTTGAACAACTGATGATCGAAAGTTGGCTGCGGAGAAATACACGATGCGGAGCGGATAAATATCTTCATCTTATACTTTTGAAAAAATTAGTGAAGAACAATTACCGCCAAAACCAAAAGAGTTAGAAAGCACATTATGAATTGTAAGATCTTTAGTAAACGTTTTTTCTGCAGAGAATGGAAATTCTTTTATTGGTGTTTGCAATCGTAAGTTGGGGTACACATAGTTGTTTTTAACTGATAGCGCGGAGAATACCGCTTCAATGCCACCACTTGCCCCTAACGTATGGCCAGTAAAAGATTTTGTAGAACTCATTTTTGGATAACGCGGGTTGAATAATCTTTCTATTGCGGTGCCTTCAGCCTGGTCGTTATTCTGCGTTCCCGTACCATGCAAATTAATATAATCAATTTTATCTGCATTCAATCCGGCCTCATGCAAAGCGCCCAGCATTGCCAAGTAAGAGCCTTTACCATCCGGTGAAGATGCGGTTTGATGGTAAGCATCATTGGCATTCGCGTATCCTTTCAACTCGCAATACATCTCTTTCTTCAAACTATTTGCAATGGTTTCAGATACCAGCACAACATAGCCAGCGCCTTCACCTAAATTCAAACCATTCCTGTGCTCATCAAACGGTTTACAAAATGCATTATCTAAAATCAGCAAAGTATTAAACCCATTCAATGTAAATTTTGTTAACGCATCAACGCCTCCTGCAACAGCAACATCTAACATACCTGCTTTAATTAACCTCGCACCGAGCATAATTGCATTTGCAGAAGAAGAACATGCCGTGCTTACAGTTGTTGTATATGTGTTGATGTTTAATTTATCAGCTACTAATTCAGTAATACTTCCGCATTCATGATTAACAACATCATGCAAATTGCCTATTATTTTATCCTGGTAAAAATGCTGAAAAAAAATTTCCGTTTTATCGATACCGCCAACTGTGTTTGCCGAAATAAATCCTGTTTTTAAATCATCAAAGTTTTCTATCGCAGCATCATCAATAGCTTCTTTGGCAGCGATCATACTTAATAATGCAGTACGGCTTATTTTGTTTGATAAGCCTGTTTTCAAAGCAAGTTCGTCATTACTCAACTTTACTTCTGCAACCGGCAACTCTTTTGCATGAATTGTTTTGAGATAAAAAATATCACTCATGCCGGCATGTTCATTTTCAAGCGAAGCAATACATTCATTAACATTATTGCCAATGGCAGAAATAATTCCCAAACCCGCTATGTAAACTTTTGAACTCATTCGAATTTTTTAAATATCGTATTCATATTTTCTTCTGTAAACAATAACATTTGTTGCTGCGGTTTTGTTGCAACTAAAAACAAAACAGCTTTATAATTTTCACCGAGCACATCAACCCAACCGCAAATACATAGTTGTACAACATTATTGTTGAAAAGTCCGCCAACGTATTGTTTTAAAAACCTTGAATTGAAGTTATCAAATACAAAAAAGGAATTTTCCCCTTTGAACTTATTGCGAATGCATATTTCACCTATTACAATATTTGGCAACGTGTACACAAACAAAGCCGGGCTCGCAATTTCCCTTACCGTGTGAAAATACTTTTCATCAGCATCCAAACTTGAATTGGAATTTGTAAGTACAACACCGATTTTATCTTTCGGAATTTCCTGCACATTTTCATCTTTCAATAAAACTTCCGATGCGATATAACCAAGCTTACTAAGATTATCCATTTTATAAAATTTAGGATAATCAATTTTTAATTTATGATATATATCTATAAAGAATGATTGAAGGTCATTATTTGCTGAGAAAATTTGTTCACTGTTTTTTGCAACAATGTTTTTGCTGATAACACAACTTGATATGATATATTTTTCTGTTGACAAATTTTTATTGTTTACTAAAAATTGCTGCAGCATTGCAACCACCAAATCCGGAGGCAGTCTTCAAACAATGCTGTAAAGGAGCATGAATGATTTCACTGCATATATTAATTTGTTTTGAAACGCCAATTTCTTCAAAACCTTTTGTTGGTATAACAATATTTTGTTTTAATGATTGAATTGAAATGATCGATTCAACCAAACCTGCAGCGCCTAATGTATGACCGTAATAACCTTTCAAACTATTTACCGGCGATGATTCGAGCTTTGCAGACGCAATGGCTTTTGCCTCCATTTCATCATTGTATAAAGTTGCAGTTCCATGTGCCGAAATAAAATCAATATTGTCCGCAGTTAAAGCCGCATTATTCATTGCAATACCTATGCATTGAAATAATTCGTTGCCGGTTCTTGATGGACCGGAAATATGATTCGCGTCATTGCTTACCGAGCCACTTACAACTTTAATATTGCTATCGTTTTTTTTGTTGGCAGAAAGTATAACTGTCGCCGCACCTTCACCCAAATTGATTCCTGTTCTTTTTTTATCAAACGGTTTGCAAATTTCATTGCTCAATGCCTGGAAAGATTGAAACCCGCTAAACACAAATTTTGTTATTTCATCTGCTCCTGCCACAATAATATTCTCATATTGATTTGCCCTTATTAACCGCATTGCGGTGATAATACCTAACAAACCCGAAATGCATGCGTTGGAAACAATTAATGGCTGATCTGTAAAACCAAAATGTTCCGCAACTAATTTGGCAGAAGTATGCAAAGCGATTCTTTGTTTTAACGCATCATTGTATTCTTCCGTTTCCAACAAACTGATATTGCCTTTTGTGGTTGAAATGATCAGCAATGTCTTTTGATTACTGACATCAATATGGGTTTGTTGCAGCGCATCATCAATTGATGAAATTAATAACTGCTCAAACTTTGTATAACGCTCATTCGTTTTGAATGCGCTCTCATCAAACAAAGCGGCAAAGAAGGGTTCGTTATTAATTTTTTTATTGTTGTGCTGCTTAACAGCAGAAATACCTTTCACCAGTTTTGAAAAATTTTCACTGGTTCTATTTCCAAGCGGAGAAGTAATATTATCAGCAACAATAAAAACGTCTTTCATTACTAAAATTCGCCCGCAAGATAAGTTGTGAACTAATTATCAGCATTGGAGATTACTTTCATTTCGCATTGTGCTAACAAAGTATCGCCACATAAAACCTTGCCTGCTATAACAGTCATGTTGAAAATTTTTTCTGTTATTACAATTTCTGTTATTAGTAAGTCGTGTATTTTAGGCAAAGTATAAACTTCAAAATTTTTAACAGCTGCAATATAACCGCCGGAAATGTTTTGATGTTTTGTTTGTTCTTTATAACCTGCGCCTGCTGCTGCTGTTTGTGCAATATTTTCCAGCAACCCTGCTTCTGAGAAAAAACCATTTTCAAAAAAGATATTTTCCTTTTTAATTACAAAGCTTGTTCGGGTGTTAGTTTCATCAGCATGTAACAAATTATCAACCATAACAAATGGCGGACGGTGCGGAAGGTATTGTAAAATATTTTCTGTGACCATTTATATAAATGTTCGGTTAACAGTAAAACTATGAATACAAGCCGCCATTGATTGAAAGCACCTGCGCGGTTACATATGACGCTTCTTTAGCAGCGAAAAAACTTACAGCATGCGCCACTTCTTCAGGCAAGCCAAAACGCTTTGCCGGTATAAGTTTGCTCATCTCCTTTTCATCCAAACCTTCAACCATATCTGTTTTTATAAAGCCGGGTGCAACAGCATTTACAGTAATGCCGAAACGTGCAACTTCTTGGGCTAACGATTTTGTAGCACCAATAACGCCTGCTTTTGCAGCAGCATAATTTGTTTGTCCGGCTAAACCTTTAAGACCCGACAACGAAACTACATTAACAATGCGGCCATATTTTCTTACCAGCATTTGCTTGAGTACAATGCGTGTTACATAAAAAAAACTATCAAGGTTCGTTTTAATAATGTTGTCCCATTGTTCGTCATTCATCCAGCTCATCAACGCATCTTCACGAATACCGGCATTATTCACCAGCACTTCAATATATTTATCAGGATTGATAGATATCCAATTATCAAGTACAGATTTTATTTGTTCTTTATCAGCAACATCAAACTGCAATAATTCTCCGTTATAATTAATTAATTCCAAAGTGTTTTCTGCAGCTGTTTGATTGCTTTTATAATTGATCAGCACATAATAACCTTCATTAGCAAGCCGAATGCAAATGGCTCTTCCAATGCCTCTTGAACCACCGGTAACCAAAGCGCACTTCATAATTATTAATTGATATGATCGAATGAAACCGGATTTGATGTTTGCAAAAATTCCTTAATAGTTTTTAAATCTTTATACTTCGCATTATCTTCTACAAACTTTGGAAATATTTCCCGCAATGATTGATAAACTGATCTTGTTGCAGATGATAATTTTTCTTCGCAATTAAGATAATCTACCGCCTGCAAAATACTCATTGCCTGTATGCTTAAAACAGTAAAAGAATTATCAATTATTTTTTTCGTGATGATCGCCGCATTGCTTCCCATGCTTACAATATCCTGGTTATCGTTGTTATTGGGAATACTGTGCACATACATTGGAAATGATAATGTTTGATTTTCTGCAACTGTTGATGTTGCTGTAAACTGCATGCCCTGCATTCCAAAGTTTAAACCCAACACACCAAGATTTACAAACGGCGGAAATTTTTGATTCAGCTTATCGTTCAATAAATAATTCAATTGTCTTTCTGCAAGCATCGACAATTTTGTGATCGCAATTTTTAGTTTATCCATTTCAAGTGAAACATAATCACCGTGAAAATTGCCGCCATGAAAAATGTTTTGATTGATGTGATCAACAACAGGATTATCGTTCACGGAATTCAATTCATCCACTACAATTTTTTCAGCATGTTTTATAGTATCATAAACAGGACCGAGCACTTGCGTTACACAACGCAGCGAATAATATTCCTGCACTTTATCTTCAAAAATTTCTTTTTGTAAAGTGTCAGGATGATATAAATGCTCCGACCGATCACGGATCATTTTGCTGTCATACAAGATAGTACGCATCATCTCAGCAACTTTCGTTTACCCGCGATGCAGCTTCACAGCATTTAATTCGTAAGAATAATGATCGTCATATGCTTCAACCACTTCATTCATCATCGCAGATAATAATACGCCCCAATGAAATGATTTTTGTGCATAGATGATATTTATCATTCCAATGCCCGTCATTGCAGAAGTGCCATTCATTACTGCCAAGCCTTCTCTGCCATAAATGGTTAATGGTTGTATGTTGAAGCGCTCAAAAATTTCTTTTGTAAGATAGACTTCACCTCCATACAAAGCTTCGCCTTCGCCAATTAAAAACAAACCTAAATGCGCTAATTGAACGAGATCGCCGCTGGCGCCAACGCCGCCATGTTCATAAATGCATGGATTGATATCTTTATTGATCAACTCTTTTAACAGCTCAACCAGGTTTGTATGAATGCCTGAATAAGCCTTCATTAAACTATTCAACCTTGCAATCATTAAAGCTCTTGCGAAATGAGCCGGCAAAATATCTCCATCACCTGAACTATGACTGCGGATTAAATTATATTGAAGCGCTAATAAATTTTCATCACTCACTTTATATTGAGCCATTGGCCCAAAACCTGTATTGATGCCATAAATAAGTTTGTTGGCTGAGAAGCTTTTAAGGAATTTAAAGTTTTCATCTACAGTCTTCAAAGCCTCATCTGTAAAACCGATCTCTTTTTTTTCAAACAATACGGCGGAAAAATCTTCAATTGAAAGTTGATCTTGTCCTATAAAAATCATGCGCAAATGTATATTCTGAATAAATACCAGCTTAGTTTTAAACTCTTTTATCAATAAACTTTATAATTTTTCTGCTTGCTTCGTTGAACTGCATTTTTTTTATCTCTTCGTCTGAAACATATTTTACAAACGGGCTTACACGCAATCTTGCCTGCAAATAAGAACGGATACGGTAATCATTTTCAGTATTTGCATCGGCTACATACAAGTACAACAAAATTTCATCAAGTCCAACTTCATTGGTAGAAACTTCAACTACATAATCATTCACTTCGTTTATTTCATTTAATAAATCGAACAATGATGAAGGATAAATTGTAGTGCCTTTAAACTTTATCATTTGCTTTTTGCGGCCAATAACCGGTGATAAACGCAACGTATTCCTCCCGCATTTGCAAGGTTCATCAAAATACATGCAAACGTCGCCGGTTTTATAACGCAGTAAAGGCATGCCTTCAACACCGAGCGTTGTTATTGTAATTTCACCCGGAGTATTCGCTGCAACTTGTTGGTTGTTTTCATCGAGTATTTCAACAATTACCAATTCAGGATTTAAATGTCCGCCAACGCCTGCACTGCATTCAGTAAATGCTGTTTGCATTTCTGTAGATGCGTAGGTTGAATACAATTTTATATTCCATTCATCTGTAATTTTTTTACCAAGAATATTTAACGAAAGGTCTGGATTGCGGATATTTTCCCCAATGCAAACTGCTTTTCGTACAGATGTTTTATTGATTTCAATCTTATGTTCTTTCGCGTATTGGATCAATTTTAAAATGAATGATGGGACTGCAACGATTATAGTTGGCTTTTGACGCTGAATAGTTTCCCATTGCAAAGCAGGAACGCCCGGACCAACACGAATAATACCGCCACCTAATTTGCGAATGCCCAAATAATACGCAATGCCCGCCATAAACTGCCGGTCAAGCGTAAGCATTAATTGATAAATATCATTAGAAGATCCATCGGCAGTTATAAAAGAATTGTATTCGTTGTATGCCAAACGTTGCAGATCATTTTCAGTTAAGGCAATAAAAACAGGGCTTCCCAAGGTGCCTGATGTTGACGTGTATTCAATTACATTTTTTCTGTCAACACATAAAAATTCATTATTGTTTTTTTGAAGATCTTCTTTTGTTGTTATTGGCAACAAGCACAAATCTTCTAATGTTTTTATTGAAGTAATATTAATATTTTCCTGAACAAATAATTTTCTGTAAAAAGGAGAATAGCTGTTCAGGTACGCTAATAACTGCCGCAGTTTTTGTTCCTGCATTTGTTTAATTGCAACTGGTTTTTGATAAGCTATCTCTTGTAGATTCATCGTTTATGTTTGCGCAAACGTAAGGTGCTGTTAGCGGCATTTTTAAAGGTAACAAAGAAACAAAATTTAAATAAAGTGCAAATGATAGCTAAACAAAGTAGTGGTATAATTGTTTAATATTTATTATCAGCATATGAAACATATTTTGTTGAACCTGCTTTTTTTACTTCCTGTAATAAATTCCTTTTCTCAAAACATTCATTCCCTAAAATACAAGGATATAGTTTTTGATAAAATCGATGTTCAGAAAGATTTATTGTTTTCATCGGCAGACAGCATAAAAGAAAGTTATCGTCAATTTGATTTATATCAACCGGCAAATGACTCTTCCATACAAAAAAGGCCTTTAATAATTTGGTTGCACGGCGGCGGTTTTAAATACGGTACAAAAAATGCGAAAGAGATTAAAATCTGGGGCAATGAATTTGCAAAACGCGGTTATGTAGTTGCGGCATTAAATTACAGGTTAAGTAAAGAACATCCTGTAAGGAAGTTTAAAGACCTTGTTGAAGCTTGTTACGATGCTGTTGATGACATGCAAACTGCAATTAATTATTTTAAAACAAATGCAAACAACTTCAAGATTGATACAAGCAAAATAATTCTTGGCGGAAATTCTGCAGGTGCTGTTATTGCTTTGCAAACAGTTTACAGCAATCGTGCGGATTTGCAAAATGTAATTGACAGTAATAAAACAATTGCAAATACCAACAATTATAATTCATTGAATATTGCTGCTATTGTAAATTTTTGGGGTGCATTGTTTGACGATGATTGGCTGAGCAGAGCAAACGTTCCGATTGTAAGTGTTGCCGGCGCGAAAGATAAAATTGTTCCTATTGATACAAAAGGCGTTGCTTTTTTTGGAGCATTAGCTATTCATAAAAAAGCAAATTCAGTACATATTCTGAATGACATAAAAATTTATAAAGAGTATGGTCATGAATTGCAGAAGCGGTTTAATCCTTTTTTCAGAAGCGATGCAACAAAACAAAGATGGAGAGAAGCTGCAGAATTCTCATCAAATTTTTTATATAAAACTCTATTTAAAAAAAATTGATAAACTTGTTTTTTAATGCAGTTAAGATATTTTTGTTGCCCAAATTTCGGGATGTAGCGCAGCCCGGTAGCGCATCACGTTCGGGACGTGGGGGCCGCTGGTTCGAATCCAGTCATCCCGACGAACATTGTATCCATTTATTTAAAGCCTGCAACATCAAAAAAAGTTGCAGGCTTTAAAATTTCATTTTATCGCATTCAGGCAACTGAAAGTTTCGTAAATTCTGCACCATTAAACATGCGGCACAAGGTATAATCATGCGTTTGATTCCATTTTTGGAAATCAGTTTCAGAAACTATACGCCAGAAATTTTTTGACTTTAATTCTGTTATATCTGGCGTTTGAATAAATATACCAAGCACCGAATTGCGTGTTTTAAAGCTTATACGAATTACAGCGTTTAGCTGTATGTTTGATGAAAAGAATTTTTGAATTTGTTCAGTTGTCATATTGTATGATTTATTGTTTGAATGATAGTACTCAATCCTTTGCGTCTAAATTCTGCCTGAAATTCAATTTCCTGTTTATACGCCTTTGTTAACCGTTTTGTTTATCTTTTACTTTCTGCGATTTGTTAATAGACTTGGATCTAACTTTATATTTTAACAGCACTATTAGAGTATAACGCGCTAATATCTAATGAATGCTTTTGTTGCCTGAATAACGAATAAAAATCTGCAATATAATTTTGCAGTTGATGGAGATATTGAATTTTAGCCCTGCTTTTTGTAATCCTTAATCCATAAAAGAAGCCATCGTCTTTCATATCAATACTTATTCCCTCACCGCACCATTTATCATATTGTTCATCGTTATTAAATGTCAATTTTTCAAGCATAGAAGTTGTTAATGGAATACCGGAGACATCAGTATTAGGCCAATAACTGTTTTCAGGAAAAGTATCCAACAGCACTTTACTGTTTTCAACTTTTATTATAGTAACTGTTGTGCCGGAGGCGTTATGTAATACAATGTTACCAGTTCTTAAGTCTTGTTTACCCATCGTATTTTTTGTTTATCACCGGCGCAGTTATCAGTTTGATAATTCTAAGCCTGTGCATTGTTACCATGATAAGATAAGTGATATCAAACTCAAACCATTTGCGGGCAAAGTTTGCATTGTTCTTGGCATGATGATGATTATTTTGAAATAATTCACCCATTAACAAAATGCCCCATGGCGAACTGTTTTTGGAATGATCACCATTATCATAATTACTATAGCCATATTTATGACCGCACCAGTTTACAACAGCGCCCTGTATTGGGCCCATTAATAAATGAATGGGCAATAACAGGAACCACCAGGCACTTGGTGCAAACAAAATATACATGATTATATATGCAGCACCAAATAATACTCTTGTTATAATATGCTGGCCTAACTTATCAAGCTTATTCCATTGAGGCAGGTACTCTTTTGTAAATTGTT
>JAFBAF010000262.1 GCA_019247895.1 Parafilimonas sp.
TGCTGAAAGCTTTCCACTGGCAAAAGGCGGAAGCTTAAGTGCAGCCCAATTCTTAGAGTTATTTTTATTTTCTCCGGAAAAGCAATACACCTATTTATCATCATTAAGTGGTGGAGACAAAAAGCGTTTGCAATTACTTACTATTCTGTTTCGTAATCCGAATTTTTTAATTCTTGACGAACCAACAAATGATCTTGATCTGCCGACATTAAGTGTACTTGAAAACTTTTTAACTGATTTTCCTGGTTGTGTTTTAATTGTTTCGCATGATCGTTATTTCATGGATAAACTGGTTGACCATCTTTTTGTTTTTGAAGGTAATGGAGTGATAAAAGATTTTCCCGGAAATTACACGCAGTATAGGTTGGAAGAAAAAATAGTTGATAGTATACAGATGGGAGATGACAGGAAAAAAGTTGTTGACTCTGTTAACTCTCAACCGTCAACAGCCAATCGAAAACTGAGTTATAAAGAGAAGCGTGAGTTTGAACAATTAGAAAAAGAGATTGCCGATCTTGAAGCAGAAAAACAAAATATAGAAGAACAGCTAAGCAATCCTACAGCACCTTTTGAACAATTGAATTTGCTGAGCCACCGCATTAATGTAATATCAAATGAGCTTAATCAAAAAGAAATGCGTTGGTTGGAGTTGAGTGAATTTGCATAAGATAGTAAAATGCTTCTCGTCATTTCCGGAAAAGCAGAAATCTCATTATAAGCATTTATAAATTTTATTATGAGATGCTCAATCAGTTGCGCATGGCGGTTCATTGTTGTATTTTATTTTTACTTGTAATAGCTGTAATTATTTTGTCCGCATGTTCTCTTGAATTCTCGATAAACAATTTATGCGTATCATAACCACCGCACACTACGCCGGCAAGATAGATTCCTTTTCGATTTGTTTCCATGGTTTCGCCGTTATACAAAGGGCATTGTTTTTCATCATCAGACAATGTTATATGCAAATGCTTCAACAAATTAAAATCAGGATGATAACCTGTAAGTGCCAGTACAAAATCATTTTCCAATGTTATCATTCCATCGGGAGTTTCAATATCAACAGTTCTTTCATGAATGGCCTTAATATTTGAATTAAAATATGCTTTGATGCTGCCTTCTTTAATTCGATTTTCAATATCAGGCTTCACCCAATATTTTACACTTTTTCCAATAGCATCTTTACGAACAACCATTGTTACTTCTGCGCCTTTACGCCAACATTCCAAAGCGGCATCAACCGAAGAATTACTTGCTCCAACAACAATTACTTTTTGAAAAGCATAGTAATGCGGATCATCATAATAATGCCGAACTTTTGGTAAGTCTTCTCCCGGCACATGCAGCATTTGCGGCAGATCATAAAAACCTGTTGCAACAATTATATTAGCACTTATATAATTTTGTTTCGAAGTTGTAATCCCGAAACTTTCATCATTCAATCGCTTTACTGCTTCAACTTTTTCAAATAACTTAATGTTAAGATGATGGTCTTTTGCAACTCTTCTATAATATTCCAATGCTTCAGCACGCCTGGGTTTTGGATTCAGGCTCATGAAAGGAACGCCGCCAATTTCCAATCTTTCTGAAGTTGAAAAGAAGGTCATGTTAACAGGATAATTGTATAAGCTGTTCACTAAACAACCTTTCTCAATAATGATATAACTAAGATTTGCTTTTTGCGCTGCAATGCCACAAGCCAAACCAATCGGTCCGCCGCCAATGATAAAAACATCATACTTGCTCATGTGTGCAAATTTATGCTGTGAAATTGCGACAATAAAAAACCGCAGTTTTTGCTGCGGCTTTGTATCAAATTATTTATTCAACTTTTGCTGTAATGCTTTATCCAGCTCATCTAAAAATTCTTCTGTATATAAGTAATCAACTCCATGTTGCACTTTTGGTTTAATGGTGATAGCAAGATCTTTTGTCATTTTTCCGCTTTCAACCGTTTCAATGCAAACCTGTTCCAATGCGTGAGAGAAATCAATCAGTGGCTGGTTATTATCCAGCTTTCCACGAAACTCCAGGCCACGCGTCCACGCAAATATGGAAGCGATAGGATTTGTTGATGTTGGATTACCTTTTTGATATTCACGATAATGACGTGTAACAGTTCCATGTGCTGCTTCAGCTTCCATAGTTTTGCCATCAGGTGTAACTAAAGTTGATGTCATTAAACCCAAACTGCCAAAGCCTTGCGCAACGGTGTCGCTTTGCACATCGCCATCATAATTTTTACAAGCCCAAACAAAATTACCATGCCACTTTAATGCGCTTGCAACCATGTCGTCAATCAAACGATGCTCGTAACTTATATCAAGTTCATCAAATTTTTCCTTGAACTCATTCTCATAAATTTCCTGGAAAATATCTTTAAATCTTCCATCGTATTTTTTAAGAATCGTATTTTTTGTTGAAAGATATAAAGGCCATTGCTTCATGATCGATTGATTGAAACAAGCTCTTGCAAAACCACGAATACTTTCATCTGTATTATACATCGCTAATGCAACACCATCGCCATTAAAATTATACACTTCGTGTTCAATTACAATACCGTCTTCACCCTCAAATTTTATAGTAAGTTTGCCTTTGCCTTTGGTTAGAAAATCCGTTGCACGATACTGATCGCCAAATGCGTGGCGGCCAATACAAATTGGTGCAGTCCAGTTTGGAACTAATCGTGGCACGTTTTCACAAACGATTGGTTCACGGAAAACAGTTCCATCTAAAATATTTCGGATAGTTCCGTTCGGACTTTTCCACATTTGTTTCAGATTAAATTCTTTTACACGTGCTTCATCGGGCGTAATAGTTGCACACTTAACACCAACGCCGTATTGTTTAATTGCATTGGCTGCGTCAACGGTAACCTGGTCATTTGTTGCATCCCGATGTTCAACACCAAGATCAAAGTATTTCAGGTCAACATCTATGTACGGAAGAATGAGCTTGTCTTTAATAAATTTCCAGATGATGCGTGTCATTTCATCTCCATCGAGTTCAACTACCGGATTAGCAACTTTGATTTTTTCAGGCATGGTTATATTTTTATTCCGGCAAAAATAGCTTTTTGATTATTTAAGAAACATTCGCAAACAATCTTTCTTTTTAAATCGTATATCTTTTAAACAAACAAAATCTATGCGTTTATTTGTGCAATCAATTTTATTTCTTTCGATGATAACCGGCAGCGGGCAATATTTGATTAATGCTGGTAAAAATGCGGCAATGAATAAAAATCTTTCTGAAAAAACAAGAAATTACAGGTGGCTTGCTTTAGGAGATTCTTATACAATTGGTGAATCTGTAAAGGAAGATGAAAGATTTCCTGCGCAAACAATTTCATTATTAGTAAAGGAAAATGTATTCATTGAACACCTGCAATACATTGCAACAACAGGTTGGACAACTTTGAATTTGTTAAATGCAATTGCAACACAACAACCACAAGGCCCGTTTGACGTTGTAACCTTATTGATCGGTGTAAATGATCAATACCAACACATGAATATTTCAGATTATAAAAAAAGATTTACAGAATGTTTGGAAAAGGCAATTGTG
>JAFBAF010000319.1 GCA_019247895.1 Parafilimonas sp.
ATGAAACCATATTTGCAAAATGAATATGATAAAATTTTATTCAGTTATCATGGCTTGCCTCAAAGACATATTCTTAAAGCTGATGTTACCGGCAATCATTGTTTGAAAGTGAATGATTGCTGTCATGTTGCTTCGCCGGCACACAAATTTTGTTACCGTCACCAAACAATAACTACAACGGAGCTCATCATAAAAGCATTAAATATTCCAAAGGAAAAAGCAGAACAAACATTTCAGTCAAGGTTAGGAAGAGATCCGTGGCTGTTGCCATCAACACAGGAAAGATTACCGCAAATACCAAATGAAGGCATAAAAAAATTAGTAGTTGTTTCGCCTGCTTTTGTAAGCGATTGTTTAGAAACACTTGAAGAAATTGCAATACAGGCAAGAGAAAGTTTTTTAAATGCCGGCGGCGAATCGTTTACATTTATTCCCTGCATGAACACGCAGCAATTGTGGGTGCAAACTGTGGCGGGTTGGATAAAAGATTATTTTAATGGCAACGAAGAAATGTTGTTTCAATAAATGACTTACCAATATCTAAAAGCATTACACATAATTTTTGTGGTAACATGGTTTGCGGGCATGTTTTATATGCCGCGGCTTTTTATTTATAACACGGAAGCCAACGAGAAACAAGAACCTGTAAAATCAGTTTTGCAAAGTCAATTTCTGATAATGATGAAAAGATTGTGGTTTGGTATTACGTGGCCTTCCGCAATTCTTACTTTAATATTTGGTTTATCTGTTATGCATGAGGGAGGTTGGGACAAAATCTTATTTACAGAACAAGCCCGTTGGTTATTAGTAAAACTTTGCTTCGTGTTGTTACTTTACGTGTATCATTTTTCGATTCATAAAATTTACAAACAGCAGGAAAAAGAAATTTTTAAATACAGTTCTCAGCAATTGCGTGTCTGGAACGAAGTGGCAACAATTTTTTTAGTATCCATTGTAATGCTGGCAACGGTAAAGCAAAGCATCAGCTTTGTCTGGGGTTTGACCGGGCTTGTCTGTCTTATAATTTTGCTGATGAGTGCAATAAAAATCTATAAAATTTTTCGGCATAAAAAGCGTTAATCAATAAAAACCCATACTTAATAAATTCTTTTTAATGCAGAATTGGTGGAAAACTGAAAATATTACATATTTGCCATACTAACCAATCATTTTTAATCGTCTTAATTACTACTATCGAGAAAAATTTACCCTTTTACAGAAAACAACGCAAGAGTGTTGAAACTGGTATAAGAAGCCAAAATGATTAAATTAAAACAATGAAGCGACAAAAATTATTGGTGTTAATTTTAACTGCCACATGTTCCATCTTTTTATTAACTGCAAATATACAAGCGCAAACAGGCTCTATTAATATTGTAACAACAGCGGTTCCTTTTTTAAGAATTTCCCCCGATGCCCGTGCCGGCGGTATGGGCGATGCAGGCATTGCCATTAGCCCGGATGCATATGCACAATTCTGGAACATTGGAAAAATTCCTTTCTCCTCTACACCTGATGCTATTGGTGTTACCTACACGCCCTGGCTGCATGATATTGCGCAAGATGTGTATATGATCTCGATGGCCGGCTATCATAAGCTGGGCGAAGACCAGGCTTTTTCTGCGGGCATACGTTATTTTAATTTAGGTCAAATTCAATTTACTGATGCATTTGGCAATCCTTTAAATACAGGCCGCCCGCATGAATTCGGTTTGGATCTCGGTTATTCCAGAAAAATTTCCAATGCATTAGGTATTGGTGTAGCATTACGTTATATTAATTCGGCCCTGGCAAACGGTGTGGCAACAAATGGTGTTACCTATAAAGCAGGGAATACTATTGCCGCAGATATTTCTTTATATGGTGACAATACAAATGAAGATGACGGAAGCGGCTTAACTTATGGTTTGTCCATCACTGACCTTGGCGGCAAGATAGGTTATACAGATAACGCTGACACCAAAGATTACATACCTGCAAACATGGGTGCAGGCCTTGCTTATACCTGGGCATTCCAGGAAGAACATAAGTTTACCCTGGCTTTAGATGTAAATAAATTATTAGTACCATCATTTCCTCAAAGCACAGGTGACTCTGCAACTGATGCGCAGGCCATAAACGATTATCATACACAAAGCGTTTTTAGCAGTTGGGGAAAATCTTTTGGTGATAATACATTTTCGGCTTCTGTCGGTGCTGAATATACTTACAACAACCAATTTTCTTTAAGAGCCGGTTATTACAAGGAAACGAAACAAATGGGTGATCGCAGTTATTTTACTGCTGGTGTTGGAATGAAATACCAGATATTCACTTTTAATTTTTCTTATTTAGCACCTTCAGGTAATGGTGTTACAAGAAATCCTTTGTCGAACACTTTACGCTTTGGGGTTTTGTTTGATTTAGCGCCGCAACAATAATTATCTTTAAAATTATGAATAAGCGAAGGCACTTACCTTCGCTTTCTTTTTTATATACTATGAATATAAGAGTTGGTTCTGGCGTAGATTTTCATCAATTAGTTGAAGGCCGCGACCTGTGGCTTGGCGGCGTAAAAATCCCGCATATTAAAGGGGCACTTGGACATAGTGATGCTGATGTTTTGTTACATGCCATTTGCGATGCCATGTTAGGTGCCGCTTGTTTGGGAGATATTGGTGAACATTTTCCCGATACATCGAATGAGTTTAAGAATATTGACAGCAAAGTATTATTAGAGCGAACGAACAAAATCCTGCAAAACGAAAATTATAAGCTTATAAATATTGACAGCACTTTGTGTTTGCAATCGCCTAAAATAAAGCCTTATGTTGCAGACATGCAAAAAACCATCGCCGGTATTTTAGGTTTGAATGAAAAAGATGTTTCTATTAAAGCCACGACTACTGAACGTTTAGGTTTTGTTGGAAGAGAAGAAGGAGTTGTGGCATATGCAACGGTGTTGGTTGAGGGAATTTAATTTTAAATCTTTTGTTTAAAGTTATAAGCAACATTCATCTTTAAACATCAAACGGCATATGCAATCAATTGAAATAAACATCATCAACAACTCTACAAACCCGTTACCGGTTTATGAAACCATTGGTTCATCAGGAATGGATTTAAAAGCCAATCTTGAAGAACCTGTTAAATTAGAACCCATGCAACGTGCCTTAATTCCAACTGGCTTATTTATTGAATTGCCTTTAGGTTATGAAGCGCAGGTTAGGCCGCGCAGTGGACTTGCAATCAAACATGGTATTACATGCCTGAATTCACCGGGTACAATCGATAGTGATTACAGGGGAGAGATAAAAATAATATTAGTAAACATTTCAAATGAACCCTTTATTATTCAGCATGGAGAGCGTATTGCACAAATAATTATTCAGCCTGTTACAAAAGCAATATGGCAAGTTGTGAAAGTTTTAAGTGAGTCTAAACGTGGTGAAGGTGGATTTGGTCATACAGGAAAATAAAAGCATGCGAAAACTATTATTAATAAGTACTTTTTTAGGAATTATATCAGTTGGTTGTCACACTGCAAAACAAACGCAGCACATTGTAAAAGATACAGTAATCACACAATCTCCGGCAGCAACATTAAAGCCCGTTGATTCAATCGCAACAATAAAAGAACAACTCGCAAATACTCTAAACACACCTTTAAATTTTACAACTTTTTACGGTAGAGCGAAAGCAAATTTTAGTTCACCCCAGGCATCTGGTAACGCTACCGTTTATATAAAAATGCAAAAGGATAGTATTATCTGGATATCAATTACAGGGCCGTTAAATATTGAAGGTGCAAGAGTTTTAATAACACCTGACAGCGTTAAAATTATGAATAAGCTTGAAAGTACATTGCAGTTAAGCAGTATTGCGCATTTACAACAACTCACAAAACTGCCGCTTACATTTAACGACTTTCAAAATTTAATTTTAGGAAGGCCGGCAATAATTGGCAACAATGTGGATTATCAGTTTAAAAAAGATTCAATAACCATAACATCTGCAGGCGATCTGTTAACCTATGTCTATTCATTTACAAAGAATAACTTGCAATTGGGGCAAAGCAATTTTCAGCCTGTAAATAATACTACCGTTAAAAGTGCGAATATTTTTTATAATGATTATCGCCAGGTAGATAATATAAATTTTTCTGCAAGCCGCGATATTTCCGTTTCAGGCGAAGCGCCTATAACCTTGCAGTTAAATTTTAAAGAATATAATTTCAACCAGCCGCAAACCTTTTTGTTTACGGTTTCAAAAAATTATACAATCAAATACGAATAAGCATACGAGAACGTTAACTTAGCGGCGATCACATCAAATAAATCTATTCATGATAAGAAAACTATTTGCAACCATCACATGCTTGTTTATAGTTTTTGCTGTTTGTGCACAGGAAACCAAAGAGGATATCAAACAAAAACAAGAGCAGCTTCAAAAAGAAATTGCCGATTTAAACAAAACGCTTTCGCAAATAAAATCGAGTAAGAAAAAATCATTAAGTGCATTGGCTCTGGTACAGAAAAAAATAGCCGCACGTAATGAGCTTATCAATAGTATTAGTAAAGATTTGAACCGGCTTGATAATACGATCTATTTAAACCAGGTTGAAATAAACCACATGAAGCTTGAGCTGGATTCTCTTAAAGCGAATTACGCAAAGAGCCTTGTATTTGCATATAAAAACCGCAGCAGTTACGACTACCTGAATTTTATTTTTTCTGCAACAAGTTTTAATGATGCAGTAAAACGGATTGCTTATTTAAGAAGCTATAAGCAATACAGAGAAACGCAGGTAACCACCATACAAAAAACGCAGGATGTGCTGCAGGGAAAGATAGCAACGCTTACATCAAACAAAGCGGAAAAGAAAAATGCTTTGGTTGACCAGGGCAAACAATTAAATGTATTGCAGGAAGACAAAAAAGAACAAAGCGATGTATTAAAGGATTTGAAAGGTCAGGAAAGCGATGTTGCTTCACAGATAAAACAAAACCAGCGGGACCAGCAAAAATTAAAAAGTGCCTTGCAGGCTATTATTAAACGCGAAATAGCGGAACAGCAAAAAGAAGCTGCGCGTTTAAAAGCAATTGAAGATGCAAAGAAAATTGCAGCCGCTAATAACGCAACAACATCATCGAACAATAACAACTCAAAAACAAATAATAATAGTACAACGAGTGTAGCAAATACACCTGCAAAAACTAATCGTGTTTACAGCCCATTAGAATCAACCGAAGAAGGTTTAACAAGTTCGCTTGCTTTTGAAAATAATAAGGGCAGGTTGCCCTGGCCTGTAAGCTCCGGGCTTGTTACAATTCCTTTTGGATCTTATACAATTCCCGGTACAAAAATTATCGGCAGCAGCGACGGAATAACGATTTCTGTGCCGGTTGGCACTTCTGTGAAATCCGTTGCTGATGGAACTGTTTCAGCAGTATTCGATATAGGCGGGCAACAGGCAATAGTAGTAAGACACGGAAAATATTTTACCTGCTACAGTAATCTCACTTCAATTAAAGTTAATAAGGGTACCAATGTACATGCAGGAACCGTTTTAGGCAATGCTGATAAAGCGGCGGATGGCGACGGGCAAGTTACATTTATGGTAATGAATGGAAACAACTATTCCAACCCTGAAAGTTGGCTGCGCCCAAGGTAATTCGTCCAATTTTAACGCTACCAATTTTTAATCTCAAAATTATGGCACGATTTTATAATTTATTGTAGAATATAAAATTTATGAAAGATGAAAAAAGATTCTAAGAACATATTAAAAGCATTGGTAGCACTAATGATAGTGCCATTAATGATGTCTTCTTGTGTGGTAAGAGAAAGAACTCACAGACCTCCACCGCCAGAAAAGGTTATTATAAGGCCTTAGTAGAATATTTAATGTTATTGTGAAATGGTTTGCTTTAAGCAAGCCATTTTGTTTTAATGAAAAAGTTAGTTTCATTATAATTTGATCAGATAAAATCTGTAGGATCGTACAAACAGCCTTGTTTGTTATTTATCATCTGAATATGTTCCGTCTTAAATTAAATTTTTAGTGAAGCAAATTATTCCTCAATAATTTATCCGGGTATATTCCTGATAGCTTGCGTTCTTAAGTTTTATTTAATGGATTGTACTATTTCATCTAAAAATAGCTTGGAGTTTTTTGTTATTTGCTGGCTGTTTGATCAGTTATTTCAAGAAAGCATGCTAAGAAATTGTGAATTAAAGCTGATGTAAAATGATTAATGATTTTTAATTTTAGCTTCTTAGATTGCAACCATGTCAACAAAAATTTATACAAAAACGGGCGACAAAGGCAAAACCTCTCTAATAGGCGGGACAAAAGTTTTTAAGAGCGATATCCGCATTGAAACTTATGGAACGGTTGATGAACTGAATTCGCATATCGGGCTTGTAAGAGATTATACGACGAATGAATACCAGCGAGACATTTTACAATCAATACAAAACAGGTTGTTTGTTATTGGCGCTTCACTGGCATGTGATTCTGGAAAAGAAACGGGCATGCATATTCCAGATCTCAATGAAGAAGATATTACCTTACTTGAAAAAGAAATTGACAGCATGAACGAGCAACTTCCTGTAATGAAAAATTTTATTTTGCCAGGTGGCCATGCCGCTGTTTCATCCACACATATTGCACGGTGTGTTTGCCGCCGTACCGAAAGGCTATGTGTAAACATGCAGCAACATAAATTGTTTATTGAACCACTTATCATAAAATATTTAAACCGTTTAAGTGATTATCTTTTTGAACTTGCCCGCTTTACAGCAATGGAATTGCATGTGCCCGAAATTATATGGAAAGGAAGATGAGCAGTTTATTTGCATTCATGTAAAATCTAAAACCTTAACGCTTCTTTAAACACAAATGTTGCTTCACCAATTAGATTTGTAACATGAAGTGTTTCCATCTGCTTGTTGGCTTATTAATAATTTCTTCTTCTCTTTTCTCGCAAAGTTTAACTGGCATTTGGCGTGGTAACTTTTATGCAGGTATTGGTCCTTTCCAGGAATATTACAGGTATGAAGTACAGATCGATCAACTGAAAGATAATTCATTGCAGGGCGTTACTTATTCTTATCATACAACAACATTTTATGGCAAGGCAACTTTTAAGGGAATATGGTTTCCTAAGGCGCAGAGTGCTATTGTAAAAGAATTAAAATTAATTGAACTAAAAGTTTCAGGTAATTCAGATGCATGTGCAATGACTTGTAATCTCGATTATTCAAAAGAAGATAATAAGGAAATATTAAAAGGTACTTTTACAAGCATCAACACAAACACCAAACAGGATTGCGGCAGCGGAACAGTTTATCTTGAAAAAGTGCTGATGTCAGATTTTAAGAAAGAAGATTTTTTGATCAAGAAAAAACCAGACACAACAACCTCTGCAAAAAAAGCCGTTCCGTCAACACATAATACAAGCAAGCCAAAAATTGCATCACCGGTGGTAAATGACCTGTCAAAAGCAAATGCAAAAAAATTGCAGTCAGCATTAGGTGTCACTCCTGATGGTTCTGTTGGTTCTAAAACATTAGATGCACTTAAAAAGAAACTGCCTGGTTTTAATGAAAAAGTTGACGTTACCAACACAAATCAGATAAACGACCTTGTTAGCCGCATTAAAAAAGCAAATGCAACGATCGTTAAAAAACCGGCGCCTGCAAATTCACCGGCACAAAATAAAACGCAACCGCCGGTTGTAATAAAGCAAGATACAATTGTAAAAACGCCGCCACAAGACCAGTTAATTATTCCTCAGAAAAAAATTGCTCCGGTACCTAATGTGCTTAAAACAAGAAGTAACCCGCTTATTAAAACCATCACAACAAATTCAAATGACATTCATATTGAATTATATGACAATGGTGATATTGATGGTGATACAATAACTGTTTATGATAATAACGAAGTGATCGCCTGGAAAAAAGGTTTGACAGATAAACCGGTTACTTTAAATATTAAAGCTGATGCTAATACACCTACACACGAATTTGTAATGGTGGCTGATAACCTCGGTTCTATTCCTCCGAATACTGCTTTAATGATAATTACAACCGGCGGCAGAAGATATCAATTGTTTATTTCAAGCGACACGCAAAAGAATGCAAAAGTGGTTGTGCAATACCAGCCATAAGAATTTTGAATTTTGAACTTTTACTTTTGACTTTGCATAATGAATTTTGAAAACACGCTTGCCTTTGCACAACAGCTTGATGCAGATGATCCGCTGAAATATTTCAGGCAACAATTTTTAATACCACAATACAACGGGAAAGATTGCATTTATTTCACCGGTAATTCTCTTGGGCTTCAACCAAAAAATGCTGCGAAAGAAATAAATGATGTTTTGAATAATTGGGCAACACTTGCAGTGGAAGGTCATTTCAAGGGCAGCAATCCATGGATGCATTTTCATGATCATCTTACAAAACCGCTTTCAAAAATCGTTGGTTGCATGCAAGATGAAGTTGTTGTGATGAATTCGCTTACAGTGAATTTACATTTGATGATGGCAAGTTTTTACAGGCCGCGAAAACAACGTTATAAAATTATTTGCGAAACGAAAGCATTTCCTTCAGATCAATATGCATTTGAATCGCAGGTAATGTTTCATTGTTTAAATACTGATGAAACAATTATTGAAGTAAAGCCGCGAAGCGGCGAGCATACTTTGCGAACAGAAGACATTATCGCAACTATTCAACAACATACAAATGAAACCGCATTGGTTTTATTCAGTGGAATTAATTATTATACAGGACAGGTTTTCGACATGAAAACGATCACACAAGCCGGGCATGAAGCAGGTGCTTATGTTGGATTTGACTTAGCGCATGCTGTTGGTAATATTGAATTAAAGCTGCATGATTGGAATATTGATTTTGCTTGTTGGTGCACTTATAAATATTTGAACTCAGGGCCAGGTGCAGTTTCAGGTTGTTTTGTTCATGAACGTTTTGCCAAGAACAAAAGTTTTCCAAGGCTTGCTGGTTGGTGGGGAAATAATAAATCAACCCGCTTTAAAATGGAAAAAGATTTTGATGCGATTGCAACCGCAGAAGGTTGGCAATTAAGTACGCCACCTGCTTTATTGTTAGCATCACACAAAGCTGCGCTTGATATTTTCGAAGAAGCGGGAATTGATAAACTTCATCAAAAAAGAAAAACATTAACTGCTTACCTGCATTTTATTTTGAATGATATCAATCAAAAAAATAATAAAAATATCATAGAGGTAATTACACCGGTAAATGAAGAGGAGAAAGGTTGCCAGGTTTCAATGTTTATGCATGAAAGAGGAAAGGAAATTTTTAATGCCTTAACTAATGAAGGTGTAATTGCAGATTGGCGCGAACCAAATGTTATTCGTATTGCACCTGTGCCTTTGTACAATACTTATGAAGATGTTTGGCAGTTTGGAAATATTATTCAAAGTATTTTGCAGAATAACTAACCGAATTTTTTGCCTGTTAACTGCATTACTTTTTCTTTATAATTAATACCAATCGGAATTGTGCTTTTGCCTGTTTCAATATTATTTCCATAAATACTTTTTATTCGCGCCAGTGAAACAATGTAAGATTTATGAACGCGTATAAATTGATCAGCCGGTAACTGCTTTTCCATTTCGTTCATAGTTTGAAGTGTAACAATTGTTGCATCTGCAGTGAATATTTTTAAGTAATCTTTCATGCCTTCTATAAAAATGATATCAGAAAAATTGATCTTAAAATATTTGCCGCTGCTTTTAATATAAATGTGATCAGCTTTTAGTTTTTGCAATAGCAGTTTGGATTCAATAACTTTATTAACTGCCTTTGAAAAACGCTCAAACGAAATTGGTTTCAATAAGTAATCAATTACATTAAATTCATAACTTTCTATTGCATATTCGGTGTAAGCAGTTGTTAGAATTACAAGCGGCGGATTTTGTAATGTTCTTAAAAAGTTCAAACCTGTCATTCCAGGCAATTGAATATCTAAAAAAATGAGATCAACTTCTTTAACAGTTAAAACTTGTTTTGCTTCCAACGCATTATTGCAAATGCCAGTTAATTCAAAACCTGCAATTTTTTGTAAATGAGATTTAATAACATCCTGTGCTAAAACTTCATCTTCAATTATGATGCACTTTACCAAGCGAAGTATTTTTAATGATCAGTGAAACAGTGAATGCGTTGTTGCTTAAAATTACATCAAGTGTATGAGAATCGGGATAAAGGCTTTCGAGCCTTTTTTTGGCGTTGCGGATGCGTAATTCATTTGTTCGGCTTTGCTCTTTTTCTGTTTGAATAATATTAAGTGTATGGGAAGTTGGATATAATAATTCAAGAATGCCTTTACTGGTTTTCATACCTGTGCCATGTATTTTCTTTGCTTGTGTTTCAAGATCGGTATTTGTATTGTTTACAACAGATAATTCAATCTGACCGGGTTTTACTTTTATAGTGATGTATATAAATGCGTTGGTATAAGCATTATCAAAAGCATGTTTAAAACCATTTTCAATAAAAGAAACAAACAGGAAAGGTTCAATCATAATATCATTTGTTTCACCTTCAACAGAAAATCGTACATCCGCATTATATCTTATTTTTTCAATTTCAATATAATTTTGAATAAACCCTATCTCTTTATATAAAGGCACTTTGTCTTCATTGCACTCATAAATAAGATAGCGCATTAAGTCCGCTAATTTCACTACTACTTCAGGTGCTTTATCTGATTTTTGCAAGCTCAGCGAATAAATGCTGTTTAAGGTATTGAATAAAAAATGCGGATTTAATTGCGAACGCAAATATTTCAAACGAAAACCTGCATTGTCTTTTTCAAGATTATGCAAGAGTTGTTTTTCGTCTAATGCCTTCTTAATAAAATAAATGCCCGTTGCCAATAGCATGTTTATGATGCTCCACAATAGTTCCCTGATAATGGTGCTAAAGCTGTAAGTAAAATATGCTTGTTCAATTGGCGAAGAGTAATCATAAATGAGGGAATAAATTGCAAACAGCAATAGTTGTATTATTACTAAAAGTAAAATAATTAAAATTGAAGATTGTCTATATTTTTTTCCATATAAAAATCTTCGAACAATTACTGCTGAATAAAAAATATAAGCAGGCAGCAAAAACAAATTAACAACAAATAAAAACCACCAGATTTTTGCATCGTGAAAAAAAATAGTGATGCTGTTTACCAACGGGTTTATCAGGGCAAGCAATACCCAACATAAAATTTCGATTCTGTATGCTCGTTTTACCGGCCTGTCGTTATCAAATTCCATGTGCAGTTTTGTAATATAAAGCTACCGGCGAATGCACAAATAATTAAATCATTTCGACAAAATGCAGTTTAATTCCGATGAATTAAAAAATAAAAATAGAGGGTTAATTGATTACTTCTGCCGATTCAATTAATGAAATTAATTTGGTCATTGGTACAGGCTTGGACAGGTAACCTTTTATCAAACGATACTTTCTCATTTTTTCAAAATCTATGCTGTCTGCGCCACTTACAAGAAAAACAGATGGCTCATATTTGTGTGGAAAATGAAGATTTTCAAGCTGACTTAAAAATTGCCAGCCGTTCATTTGCGGCATATACAGGTCAAGAAATATCACTGAAGGCAGTTTGGAAAAATCGTTTGCATTAGTTTTAAAAAAAGACAATCCGGAGGTCGGGTCTGAAAATTGCAGAACTTTATCAGCAATATTTTCATGCTCAATCATCTTTTTTGTCAACAATTGAAACACCTCATCGTCGTCTATAATTGCAATAACCTTTGAGCACATTGATTATACTTATAAAATAAGTTATATATTATGCAGAAATCGTTCCTAATGCAAACCGCAGATTAATTTTTGTGAATACTTACATCTGATTTGGAAATTAAAATTCAATTCTTATCTTTGCAGCCCTAAAAAAGGTAAATAAAAATGCTAATTGTAGATTCAAAAGATTGCGAAAATATTGACAAGGCGCTCAAGAAGTATAAAAAGAAATATGAGAAAAGTAAGATATTACTTCAACTGAGAGAACGTCAAACATTCACAAAGCCTTCTGTAAAACGCCGTAATGAAATTTTAAAAGCTGTTTACAAGCAAAAAATTTCAAGCGGAAAAATAGAACTATAAATTTTTTTCTCTTCTAACGAAACAGCCATAAGATTTAATAATTTTATGGCTGTTTATGTTACAGCAATATCCTGAATTAGGTGCTTTTGTAAATTATTTGCGCTTTCAAAAGCGTTACTCACATCATACTATTGTTTCTTACCAAAACGACCTGGAGCAATTTCTCAACTTTATAATCAGCGACTTTAAAACGCCATCAATAAAAGAAATTTCACCATCGATTATAAGAACATGGCTTGCAGGTTTAAAAGAACAAAATTTTACATCAAAATCGATTAACCGGAAAATATCAACATTAAAGTCGTTCTTCAAATTTTTAATGAAGGAAGAAGTAATTGATGCCACTCCAATGAGCATTATAAGCGCTCCTAAAATAGGTAAACGTTTGCCCGTATATGTTGAAGAAAAGGACATGCAAACATTATTTGCGTATGTTGAATTTGCTGATAACTGGAAAGGCCGGACAGAGAAATTAATACTGCAGCTTTTTTACAGTACAGGTATGCGTATCAGTGAATTAATTAATCTAAAAAAAGGCCAGGTTGATGTATCATATAGTCATCTTAAAGTATTGGGTAAGGGCAATAAAGAAAGAATTATTCCTGTAAATAAAGAATTGCTGGCTCAGTTGTTGAATTACATCAGTTCAAGGCCCGGCAATGCAACCTCTGAAAATGTTTTTGTAAATGAAATGGGGAAAAATTTATATGCTAAACAAGTGTATAATATTGTAAAAAAGCATTTGTCGCTGGTAACGACTGTTCAAAAGAAAAGTCCACATATTTTGCGACATAGTTTTGCAACACATTTAGCAAATAACGGTGCGGATTTAAATGCCGTAAAAGAGCTTTTAGGGCACAGCAGCTTAGCTGCAACACAGGTATACACACATAATAGTATCGGGAAGCTGAAAGAGGTTTTTAACAAGGCGCATCCAAAAGCTTAAAACGGCTTAATTTGATTTAAAAGGATATAAAAATGGCTAAAAAAAATTTTATTCAATCGTAAAAATTTTACCTTCATACCAGCAAATTCAATGTTGATTTTGTTGAATTCAAACAGATCTTTTTTTTATTGTCTCACTCTTTAAAAGTTATCTTTTTATGAACGTAAACATTGAAACGGTACATTTCACCGCAGACGCCAAATTGATTAACTATGTTAACAGGAAAGTTGAAAAGTTAAATACTTTTCATGACAGGATTGTCAGGGCCGATGTGTTTTTGAAATTAGATAACGTAGCTCACAACATCAAAGACAAAGTTGCGGAGATACGGATATATGTACCAGGTCATAGTTTTTTTGTAAAGTCATGTTCTAAATCTTTCCAGGAATCTTTTGATAGTGCATTGGATTCTGCAATAAACCAAATTAAAAGGCGAAAAGAAAAACAAGCCGCCTAATTTATCGTCCCGCTTAAAAGCGGGATTTTTTATTATTAAAACTTTATAAGTTTCAACTCTAAAAAATCTTTGTAAAATTTTGCCAAACAAAGTTTTCACTTACCTTTGCCATCCCGAAAAAAAGGGTAGTTCTTTATTGGCTGTCACTTTAGTGTTTTAAACTGTTCGAATTATAGTTGGTTACTAAGGTGGAAAGTTTCTTGTTTGCCACTTTAGCTCAGCTGGTAGAGCAACTGATTTGTAATCAGTAGGTCGTTGGTTCGATTCCGACAAGTGGCTC
>JAFBAF010000048.1 GCA_019247895.1 Parafilimonas sp.
ATCATGGAGACAACTGTTTCAACAACAACAACCGGAATGTGGAAAGGCGGACGAAGTCCGTTTAATGCTGAGTATGGAAAATTGATGATGTGGTATTTTTTAATGAGTGATGCTTTTACATTCGGCGCTTTTTTAATTGCTTACGGAACTACAAGATTTGCCACAAATGCATGGCCAAATCCAAATAAAGTTTTTGATAAATATCCGTTCGCCGATGCTATCGGCAAGCCGATGCCTTTAGTATTTGTAAGTTTAATGACATTTATTCTTATCATTAGTTCTGTTACAATGGTAATGGCTGTACACGAAGGCCACAACATGAACAGGAAGGGTGTTGCAAAATATTTAGCATTTACAATTCTCGGTGGTCTTGCGTTTTTAAGTTGCCAGGCTTGGGAATGGACACATTTGTATCATGAAGGCGCATGGTGGGGCAGAAATCCTTTTCCGAATTATGATGGCACTATCAGCACAACCAACTTTACTAATTTCTTTTTTACTATAACTGGTTTTCACGGCTTTCATGTTTTTTCGGGAGTCGTCATTAATATTATTATGTTGATAATGGTTCTAAAGGGAACTTTCGACAGGCGGGGTCATTATTTAATGATTGAAAAAGCCGGCCTTTACTGGCATTTCGTTGATTTGGTTTGGGTGTTTGTATTCACCTGTTTTTATCTTGTATAAATCTGAAATCAATTTAAATGGAACATACAATAGAATCGTTAGCAGAGGAGCAGCATGTTGGAGGAGGAACGAAAGAAATTTGGCGTGTTACGTGGATCCTCACCATACTTACTTTAGTTGAACTTGGATTAGGTTTTTGGATGACAACCATGCCTTTTGAAGGCACGGAAAGACATTTTGTTAAGGGTGCTATTCTTATATTGATGGTGGCTAAAGCATTTTACATTGTTGGTTATTTTATGCATTTAAAACATGAAATACGAAATTTAATCATGACAGTAGTTGTTCCTTTGTTTTTATTTGTATGGTTTATCATTGCATTTCTTACGGATGGTAATTCTTTTAAAAATGATAAAAACAAGTGGGACAGAGATCATCTTGAACGCAGCAAACAACCCATGCCTGCAAAAGAAGAAGGCACGCATAACCTCGAATAAAATTTTTGTGAAACGTAAAATATTAATTGTGAACCATCGCACCTTTGCGGTGGTTTTTTATTTTGATAAGCTGAAAATTTACAATGAATAAAAAAGCTTTACTCGCAGTTGCATTAGCCCTGATGGTGCCTTTAATAAGTTATTTCTGGGTTAAGCAGGCAAGTGATAATGCAACTGCAGTTCCTAATCATTATTTACCCGATACCGTTATCAGCCATATTGAAAAAGGCAAGATGGTTGATGATACTGTTTGGCATCGCATAGCTAATTTCCATTTAATAAATCAACTGGGTGATACGGTAAGTTTATACAATTTAAAAGGTAAGTTGATAGTGATGGATTATTTCTTCACTTCATGCCGCTCTACCTGCCCGTTGCTTACGCAGAACATGCTTAAAATGCAACGTTCTTTTGCAAAGGGTGGCGATCAAATGTCAACGCCTGATTCTTCAATTGTCCAGTTCATATCTTTTAGCGTTGATCCGGAAACAGATTCTGTTGCCCGCTTAAAAAATTATGCAGACCATTATGGAATTGATCCCGGGAATTGGTGGCTGCTTACAGGTAATAAAGATTCTATTTATAATTATGCTTTTGATGAATTGAAAGTTGATAAATTCGATTCAACACCAATCAATCCTGATTTTGTGCACACCACAAGGTTTGTATTGATAGATAAAAATTTTAAAATACGCGGTTATTATGATGGTACCGATTCATCATCATTAGATAAGTTGTCAAAAGATATCGGATTATTAATGCTTGCTGCAGATGATAACCCGGAGCAGTTACCGTTTGATCCTGTGCAGATGGTTATATTTTTAGCACTTGCAATTGTTATTACTATTATTGTTATACCTATAATATTTCGTAAAAAGAAATCACATGACCCGATTGCCGCAACCAATACTGCGCAAGAATGATAAGCAGGCAAAATTATTGATTATAGTTTTTTCGTTTGTTGTATTTGCGGCTATCAGCTTTTTAACAAAGGGCGATAAGCCTTCATTAAAATTTGATTTTGATATACACATTTTTGCATTAGCAAATGCAATAATTAATTCTATAATTGCTGTTTTATTATTGCTTGCATTAATTGCTGTAAAAAGCGGAAATTTTTTACTCCATAAAAAATTAATGCTAACCGCACTTATATTGTCGGTGATATTTTTACTGTCGTATGTAACACATCATTTGCTTGCCGGTGAAGCAATTTATGGTGATGCAAATCATGATGGTGTTTTAAGTGATGCAGAAAAATTAGCGGTTAGTGGTTCAAGAAATATTTATCTCGTCATTTTACTATCGCATATTTTTTTAGCAGCGATTATTTTACCATTCATTTTATTTACTGCTTATCGTGCATTAATTGCAGAATTTCCAAAACATAAAAAGTTAGCACGAATAACATGGCCGCTTTGGTTTTATGTTGCTGTAACAGGGCCAATAGTTTATTGGATGATCCATCCTTATTACAGATGAATTTCAGGGTTTAAATGTCAAGATGATTTTCGAATAAGCTCATTTGGTTTTGCGGACGTTTTCGAGCTACCAAAGCCATACTGTAATTGTTATAATATAATTTTTACGAAGCTGTATTCAATTTGTCACTAATGTAAATGTTGAATTATTAAACTTTCTTAAAATCCAGCCCTTCCTTCTTCAATGCCTCTTTAAGTTTGGGAATTGATGATGGACCAATACCATGCAATTTCAAAATATCTTTTTCCGAAAATTTTGCAAGCTGTTTTAGCGTGGTAATACCATTATTTTTCAAGGCGCGTTGTGCAGGTGCACTAAGCGATGACATAAAAATTTTCGAAGCTTTTTCTTCATTTAATTTAATTCTGAATTGAACAATTTTTGTAACAAGATTAAGCGGCAATGGCTTATCAAGCGGGAACTGTACTGCACCTTTAGAACTTTTGTAACCTGCAAATTCTTTTTTAAAATTCTCAATTCCTGAAGCTGTTGGATAAAAGCCAATGTGATGATCGTAGCCTGCGAAATAAACAAGGATTTGCCCGTTATACTTATAAGCGGGTATTTGATAACTGATTGTTTCTTCAGCTTTAGGTGCTGCCTTCTTTATGGTTGCACGTATTTGTTTCAAAGCCTTTTTTGTTGTAGTTGGAAAGTTATTGATGTAACTATCAACATCTGTTACTTTTGGTCTTGGTATCATACCAAATTATTTTATTCAGTTTAAATTACAATTTCTGCAATTAATAGTTTCAATTAAAACGCATCCCAAATTAATCAAAGATGCCATGAAAATTGCAGTACAAGGGAGTGAAACAAGGAGCGATGCCACGAAGATTAACTGCTGATAACAAAACATAAGACATCAAAAAAACTTTACTTTTAAACAAAATAGATTGTTATGCCTAAAAGTATAATTGGCGGAATTGGAATGTATGTACCTGGAAATGTTTACACCAACAACGACTTAACAAAATTTATGGATACAAGTGATGAATGGATCCAGGAACGAACCGGTGTTAGAGAGAGAAGATTTGCAGATCGTTCAAATGAAACTACTGCTACAATGGGTATTGAAGCCGCAAAAATTGCTATTGAAAGAGCAGGAATAACACCGCAGGATGTTGACTTCATCATTTTTGCTACACTTTCTCCTGATTATTATTTTCCGGGTTGCGGTGTGTTGGTACAACGTGCATTAAAAATGAATGAGATTGGTGCATTGGATATTCGCAATCAATGCAGTGGTTTTGTTTATGCTTTAAGCGTTGGCGACCAGTTTATACGCAGTGGCATGTATAAAAACATTTTAATTGTTGGCAGCGAAAAACATTCTTTCATATTAGATTTTAATACGCGCAGCCGGCATATATCTGTAATTTTTGGTGATGGTGCAGGCGCAGTTGTATTGCAACCAACTGAAGAGGAAAATCGTGGTATTTTAAGCACTCATTTGCACAGCGATGGAAATGACGCAGAGATATTGGCCATGTATAATCCGGGTTCTCACGCAAATCACTGGGTAAAAAATCTAGCCGATTATAATGAAGCAGAAATTGGCGACCAATATGAATCTCATTCAATGATAGATGCAGCTCAAAATTTACCGGTAATGGATGGCCCGGGGGTTTTTAAGAAAGCCGTTGCAAAATTTCCGGAAGTAGTGCTGGAGGCTTTGAATAAAAACGGGTATTCGCCTGCTGACCTTGCATTGCTTATTCCTCACCAGGCAAACCTGCGCATAAGCCAGTTTATTCAACACAAATTAAAACTGAGAGATGAACAGGTTTTCAACAACATTCAAAAATATGGAAACACAACTGCCGCATCTGTGCCTATTGCTTTATGCGAAGCCTGGCAGGAAGGAAAAATGAAACAAGGTGATTTAATTTGCCTTGCTGCATTTGGCAGCGGTTTTACCTGGGCAAGTGCTTTAATGAAATGGTAGATCAGTTCAGGATTTTTTTAAGCATAGTGCTTAAATTAGATACGCTGTTGGGCTTAATTATATAATCAACCGCTCCTAATTTCATTGCCTTTTCACCATCATGTGCATTCATTCCCGTGGAATACATATACACGGGAATATGGGAAATCGTTGAAATTTTTTTTATTTCTTCCAAACAAGTCATACCATTCACACGGGGCATATTTACGTCTATAAAAATATAATCCGGTTTAAGGCTCTTTAAAAGATCAATGGCTTTTTCGCAACTGTTGGCGCTTATAAATTTGTATGAATTATCGGTATAATGCAATGCCGATAAAAAAATTTCATGTTCATCTTCGTCGTCATCAACTAATAATACAATTTTCTGCATATGCTTATATGGATGAAATTTTTGGATGATGGTTTCAAACGTTTTATAAGATTTATTGCGTAATAAGATATTACAAGCAAAAAACTTGATTCAAAAAAAATCATTTATTAAATTAAAACTCCTGAGTGTATAAGTAGTCTGTAAAAATAAAATTAGAATAATTTGATAAATAAAAAGATTTTTTTGTTTAAATTATTGCACAGGTTTTTTCTTTTTACAATTCTCCGATAATTCAAAACGTTTTTATAAACATTTTAAATAAAAATGCTGTTATTTAAATGTTTAAAAGCTTCCATCGCACCCATATACTCACACGTTCTGGCGCCGGCTTTATTTGCATTATAAATGATATTTTTCCATACGTCAGTCGAGAGTGAATTTAAATCTTCCTGCAATGTACATAGTTGGTATAGCACAGCACCAACGAATGCATCACCTGCTCCCGTTGTATCACGAACATTTACATGAATGCTTGGAACAATGATCGTTTCTTTATTTATACTAAGCATCGTTCCTTCTTTGCCCAGCGTTATTGCAAAAACCGCATTTGTTTTTTGGGTGAAAATTTTAATGGCATCCGCCAAAGTTGTTGCTGCGGTAATCAATAATGCTTCTTCATCACTCACTTTAAAAAAATTACAGCTCTCCAAAAAGTTCCATGCTTGATCAATAAATGGCTGCACATTGTTTTTAAATAAAAGATGCCGGTAATTAGGATCAAAACTGATAAAGATTTTTTTTTGTAAAGCCTTTTGCAACATGCTTTGATAAGCGGACTGCAGCGGCCCCGGCAAAAAACCGGTTGCCGAACCAAAATGAATTACAGCAAATTTATCCGGTTCTATTGCCGCAATATCTGCACGGCTTAATTCACCATCAGCACCACGATTAAAAACAAAATCACGTTCACCATCTTCCATCAATGATACAAATGCAAATGTTGTAAAATGATGTTCGTCCTGCAACATCCATTTTGTTGAAACGCCAAAACTTTGCATCACTTCAATCAATTGTTTACCGAAAGGATCGTTGCCCACTTTTGCAGCCAATTCAACTTTACCACCAAGCGCTCCAATTGCAGCGGCAACATTGGTTGGTGCGCCGCCGGGTTTCTTCAAAAAATTATGGCATGCAGAAAGTGATTTGCCTTTGTCAGTGCAAATCATATCAATCAATGCTTCACCGATGCAAAGAATTTTGCGTTCAATACCTAAAGGGGAGTTTTCGGCATCACCATATTCGGTTAAACTGTTTTCCATAAAATGGTTTTATTAATATTCTATTAATCAACTAATATAATTTAAAGTAATCAACGCATTAAAATTTTTTCTCCTTTTTAGGGTTGAGGTTTTTACTTTGCAACAATGATAAAAGCTTACAGGCGCCGCAGGCTTACTTTTATTACAATCACTTACTGGTTTTTGCTGTTGTTTATAATTGCCGCATGGATATGGTGGTTTATATCGCTGCAGAGCCAAAACAATCAAATGCTGCGATATAAATTGTTGCAGCTAAATAAAGATGATATTGCTTATCAGCAAAAATTTGATGCCTTTACTGATGAGCATAAACGTAAAACGGCACAATACATAAGTGAAGGCATCACGTTTGTTTTTGTAACCCTCGTTGGCGCCGTGTTTGTGTATCGTGCGGTGAGAAGACAGTTCAGGCTTGGCAAAGCTCAACAAAATTTTATGATGGCTGTAACCCATGAATTAAAAACACCTATCGCTGTAGTGAATCTGAATTTAGAAACTTTGCAAAAACGAAAATTGGATGAGGGCAGGCAACAGCACATTATCGCTTCCACTTTAAAAGAGGCAGAGCGTTTAAATGATCTTACAACGAATATTCTTGTGACATCTCAATTAGAAAGCGGCAATTACATGCCAGACAAAGAAAAGGTTGATATGTCGTCGTTGACAAATAAAGCAGTTTCGGATTTTATGCATCGTTTTCCAAACAGAAATATTCGATCTCACATCGATGAAGATATTTTTATAACCGGTGAAAAATTATTATTGCAATTGCTGATTAACAATCTTATTGATAATGCCTTAAAATATTCACCGAAAAGCAACCCGGTTTTTGTTGAACTGAAAAAAACTAATGAACATGCACAATTAAATGTGATAGATGACGGTAACGGCATTGCAGATAATGAAAAGAGAAAAGTGTTTCAAAAATTTTACCGCAGCGGCGATGAAGATATTCGTAAAACAAAGGGAACGGGTTTAGGTTTATATCTTTGCAAGCGCATTGCTGAAACACATAAAGCAAAAATGAAGGTGACAAACAATCAACCAACAGGCAGCATTTTTACTTTTGAATTTAAACTCTGATGAACGAAGAGAAGGCAAATATTTTATTGGTTGAAGATGAAGAAAATCTTCATGAAACTTTAAAGCTGAATCTTGAAATGGAAGGCTATTCGGTAACTTCTGCATACGACGGAAATGAAGCGATGAAAATAATACAGGAAGAATATTTCGATTTGATCATTATGGATGTTATGTTACCTGAAATTGATGGTATCAGTATAACAGAAAATATCCGCCTCAATAATAATGATGTTCCTGTTTTAATTCTTAGCGCAAAAAATGCAGGGCACGACCGTGTATTGGGTTTAAAAAAAGGCGCAGATGATTACCTTACAAAACCATTTAATCTTGAAGAACTTTTATTACGTGTAGATAAACTCATCGTAAAGAATAAAAAGATGTCTGACAAAGATTTTACGCTGGATAATTATTCTTTTGATGGTAATACCGTTGACTTCAAAGCTCAACAAGTAACGCTGCAAAATGGCAGTAAAGTTGAATTGAGCAAAAAGGAAACAATGTTATTAAAGCTTTTAGTTGAAAATAAAAACCAGGTTGTAACAAGAGAAAAGATATTGCAATCGGTTTGGGGGTATAAAGTTTATCCGAACACAAGAACGATAGATAATTTCATTCTTAACTTCAGAAAATATTTTGAAGCGGATAGCCGCAACCCGAAACATTTTCATTCTGTAAGAGGTGTCGGTTACAAATACACAGATTAACCTTCACCCTGTAATACTTCAATTGTTTGTTTCAGTTCGGTGTAATAAAAAACAAGATCAGCCTCCGTTTCATAAGGCGCATATAAATTCAAATTGATGGCTTCATATAAAGCTTCTACTTTATTGCAAACCGCAGCATTATATGTTCTTTGTTTTAATCCTTCAATTAAAACCTGTTCTGAATGTTCAGTTGATTCTATTCTTTCTGCAACGGCTTTTGTAAGCAAATCTTTCGATTTTTGAAAAAACGGTTTATTCTCCTGAATTTCTTCCAGCTCATTTAAATAACGGGAGAAGTCTGTTCTGTACCGGATACGATAAACCGGTTGCGGTTGTGTAAAAACAGGAGGCGTTGAAACATTTATCACCGGTGCTGTTTGAGTTGTTTTTGACTGTCCTCTTTTATAAGAAATGAAACCTATCAATGCAACAACTGCAGCAATTGCAGGAACGATCCAGAGGTAATGACGATTTGAAATATCGTACGTGACTATATTTTTAAACTCATCTTTTTTTGAAATCGCTTTTATAAATGTAACAGGTATACTATCTGTACTGATCGTTTGATAATCTTCTAAAACAGTATTAAAAAAACTAAATTTTATCGGCGGAATTACAACAGCTTCTTCTTTTTTACCAATAAAAGGAATATCAAAAACACGGTCGCCGGTAATAGGAAAATCACTTTTATCAATATGTTGCGAGTCACTGCCATCAAAATGTTCTGTACCTGTTGGCCAGTTAATTTCCGGCTTGTCGATTGCATCCAAATTACCAGAACCTTTAATTGTTATAATTAAATGTCCATTTTCTCCAACAGGGATTTTATTACTCACAGCTGATGCAGTAATGCTAAATGTGCCCGTTATACCATAAAAGTTTGCCGGTTTATTTTTTTCAGGAAGTTCAGCAACTTCAACCTCATCATTTCCATTGCTTACTGTAATGTTATATTTTTTTGTAACAAAAGCGTCATCAGGATTATCAACCTGAACAAAATTATTTACGAAAGCTTTGCCAAGCGATAATGAACCCTGCTGCAAAGGTGTTAACTGAACTTTGCGAATAGTGTAAACTGCATAAGGCTCGTTATTGATGTTTTCAAGTTCAGGACCTTGATCAAAGTTTAATTCTTTTACACTGCATCCTGAAAATTCTGGCTGCTTCGTTACTGTTGGCTGGTCGCTGATGCGCATTGCCACATAAAATTTATAAGCCGCCATTACAGGTTCACCCACATAAATTTTGCTTTTGCTCACAGAAACCTTTACAAACATTTTTTGTTTAAGTTTTTCTTCAACGTCTTCATCATTATTCCCATTTTTATTGTTTAACAAAGAAGGCAACACAGCCTGGCTTTGTTGTGCTTGTACAACATGCAGGCATGTTAACAGTAACACCGGGAAACACAAATATTTTAATGCAGCTATCATTCCATTACAAAAATAAAATGCCTGTGAAATTTAAAGAGTGAAAATGGGTTAAACAATTCAAAAATAAAAATGAGTTGCCCATTTAACGTTGCCGTCAATTTAATTATGTTTGTTGCAATAAAGTTTATATGGCATTTTCTTCTTTAAACACGATTATTGATTTTTTAGAACCCGTATCTTCTTCAATTGCTTTTAATAATGATGAAGGTTTTACACCGAAACAATTAGGTAAACACATTGATGTTTTTGAAAATAATTTCCCTGATGTTGAATCAGCAGATTTAATCATCATCGGTTGCGGGGAAGCTCGTGGTGCTGGTGTTGCAAAACATGATAATGATGGCGTTAATCGCATCCGAACACATTTTTATAATTTATATCACTGGCATGCCGATGTAAAAATTGCCGACATCGGAAATATTAAGCCAGGCGCTTCACTTGAAGATACCTATTCAGCTTTGCAGCAAGTAATAAGCGAAATATCGGCGCTGGAAAAAAAAGTAGTGATATTAGGTGGTTCACATGATTTGATGATGGCGCAATACAATGTATTTAAAGCGCAGCAAAAAATTATAGAAGCCACTTGCGTTGATGCTATTTTAGATATGAACACAGAAAGCCTTTTGTTTGCTGATCATTTTTTAATGCACCTGTTTACAGAAGAACCAAATTATTTAAAACACTACAATCATATCGGTTTCCAGAGTTATTTTGTTCACCCGGGAACACTTGAAATAATTGATAAACTTCGCTTTGATTGTTATCGTGTCGGGGTTGTGAAAGAACATATGGAAACAATGGAACCTGTTATTCGCAATGCAAGCATTTTTGCGTTTGACGTAACTGCAATTCAGCACAGTCATGCGCCAGCAAATCGAATTACACCCAATGGCTTTAACGGTGAAGAAGCGTGTATGTTGATGCAGTATGCCGGCATGAGCGGTCTTGCGAATTCAATTGGGATTTATGGCTACAATCCTGCGCAGGATATAAGCGATCTTACAGCAAAACAAATAAGCCACATGCTGTGGTATTTATTAGATGGTATTCAAAAAGGCAAACATGAAGCACCATTAAATCAACGTGAAGATTATAATGAATTCAGGTTAATGTTTGCCGATTTTGAAACCTTGTTTTTACAAAGCAAAAAAACGCAGCGCTGGTGGATGCAATTGCCTGATAAAAGTTTTGTGGCGTGCAGTGCAAACGATTATGCAACTGCGTTAAGTAATGAAATTCCTGAGCGCTGGTTACGTGCCGCTGAAAGAAGTTAGAAGTTTTACATAAAAAATTGTTCCGAAGTAATTTTTCCATCTTTCACAGTATATACACAGAGTTCTGCCATATTCATTTCACCATGTTCTTTCATTGTTATATGCATGTTTAAAGTGCAGGCGAACGAGTTGGCGGCAATTAAAGGCTCAGAAACATCCATGCTATGTACTTTTTCTACCATAGCATTCCATTTTTCACCTTTGTCTTTAATAGCTTGCCTGCCTTTTGTTTCTTTTCCAAATTCAGGTGTGCTGTGTTGTTCAATGCTTACTGCATCGTCGGAAAACAATTCCGATTGTGCGGCAGCGAAATCACCTTTGCGGCAAAGCTCAACAAGGCGGTCAGCAATTTCTTCTGTTGTCATAAAAAATGTTTTAACTAAGCTAATAAAGTTTTTATTAAAAAGAAATTCCGGTTAAAGCATAATAGAGGTTTACTATTTTTTTTTATTCAGATGATCAAACTTTTAGGATGAAATTTTCACGGGATGATAAATAAATTTATCCGGCTTATGGAATCTTGCAACTGGCAGCATCTTACATTTAAGAGCGCTCTGTATTTATCTATTCATCATCCAAAAATTATTTTATGCTGCCAGATACAATCATGCAGAGTGATTTGCTCGACATCCTGTTTGAAAACAGGAATAAAACTTACGGCGCTTATGCCCTCAGAAGATCATATAATAAAACATTAGCTGCGGCAATCAGCACTACATTTTTTATCGCCATTATCTTTTCAGTTTTTCAATTCATGCATCATACAAAACAAACAGATCATATAACACCGGTTTTTATTTCTGATCCAATTCTTACAAAACTTGATGCGGTAAAACCAGTAAAACCTTTGCAACACCAACAACAACGTGCACCGCAACGTTTAAATCAAGTAGTAACATCTGCGCCAAAAATTGTTGATGATTTTCAGCCAACAAAAATGCCAACAGTTGATGATGCATTAAACAATATAATTGGATCCGAAACTGCAGCAGGCAGGCAGACAGGTGATATTGTGCAACCAACCGAAGGAACAGGTGAAGGCAAAGCTGCAAATGCACCTGTGGCTGAAACAAAGCCTGATGATAAGCCATTAGAATGGGCGCAGGTTATGCCTCAATATCCCGGTGGCATTGATGCATTGCGAAAATTTATGCTTAAGAATTTAAGAGAACCGGATGATTTGCAATCCGGAGAAAAAATAGTTGTTTCAGCTTCTTTTGTGGTTAATAAAAACGGTGAAATAGAACAGGTTAAAATAATAAACAGCGGCAGGCCTGATCTTGATAAAGAAGTTCAAAGAGTAATTAATAAAATGCCTTTGTGGAAACCCGGCATGCAAAACGGAAATACAGTTTCAGTGTATTTTAATTTGCCTGTAACGTTTATGAGTGCAGAAGAAAATTAAAAATAATTATATTGCCGCCATCAAATTAAAATGAATAACGATTTTAGAGAAAGACGCCAGAAAAGTTATACCACATTGCGTATGGTTTATGATTTTACCATGGCAGGTTTAATACTTGCCATGGGCATTATACTTTTATTCGGAAATAAATTTGGCTTGCCATTAATAGACAGTATTGAAGATAATATGAGGTATGGTTTTGGCGGCTTATGTATTTTGTATGGCGGTTTTAGATTGTATCGTGGTATAAAACACGATTATTAATTTTTTTAAATGAGCAGGCTTATTAAAACACATGTTGCAGCTATTTGTATATGTTTGATTTTTGTAAACTGTCGAAATAAAGTTGACAAGTATGATTCGCCAATAAAAGGTAAAATTTTCATCAGTGTTGACGAAAGTTTTAAACCGGTGATCCAGGAAGAAATCAAAGTATATGAATCATCACACCCGGGAACAAGCATTGAAGCGAGTTATAAATCGGAAGTGAATTGTTTCAGAGATTTGGATAAAGACAGTACGAGGCTGGTAATTGTTTCAAGAGGATTAACAGATGATGAAAACCAGTATTACAAGCAGAAGTTATCGTTCAAGGCAATGTGGGATGTGGTGGCTTACGATGCTATAGCTGTAATTGTAAATGCACATTCAAAAGACAGTTTGTTTACAATAGAGCAGCTTAAAAGTTATTTGAGCGGAAATGATACCGGCAAATTGGTTGCATTAGATGGAAAAGATGCTACTAGCACTGTTCGGTTTTTAAAAGATTCTTTATTAAAAGGTGGCAACTTTGGAAAAAATGTGATGGCAGCCAACAATAGTAAAGAATTAATTGATTATGTTGCTGCCAATACAAATGCAATTGGTTTTATTGGCACATCATGGGTTGGAGATGAAGATGATACAGCGCAGCAGCGCTACAGAGATGTTATACATCTTGCATTAATAGAATGTAAAAGCTGCGGCCCGGAAATTTTTGCAAAACCATCACAAGCAACGATTTCGGCAGGAGAATATCCATTATTTCGGCCTTTGTATTTCGTGTTAAAAGAAAACACAAACGGGTTAGGTACAGGATTTGTTACTTTCTTAAGCCTTGAACAAGGGCAGCTTATTTTTAGAAGAAGTTATCTTGTGCCCGCAAAAATGAATTTTACCGTACGTAAGTCAATGATGGAATCAAATCAAAATCTTTTAAATAAAACAACAGAATAAAACATGAAGAAAGTACTATTATCTTTTCTTGGTTCAATAAGTATCTGTGCTGTTGTTACTGCACAAGATGTGAATGCAGGAATCAAGTTCCTTTATTATGAGCGTTTTACAAGCGCAAAACAAACATTTCAAAAGTTGATCGCTGCTAATCCAAAGGATGCACAGGCTATTTATTGGCTTGGCCAAACCTACATTATGAATGATCAGTTGGACAGTGCAAAAACAACCTATCAAAATGGTTTAAATGCCGGTGTAAATGATCCGTATTTATGGGTAGGAAGCGGTGAAGTAGATATTTTGCAGGGTGGTGATGTAAATGCTGCAAAACAAAAATTTGAACAGGCAATTACTGCAACTACAGCAACAAAAGGAAAAAACAAGGGCAATCCTGACCCGAATATTTTAGACGCGATTGGCCGCGCAATGGCGGCTGGCAGTAGCACCCAGGGCGATGCTAATTATGGTATCGATAAGTTAAAACAAGCCGCACAGCTTGATCCTAAAAATGCGGATATATTCATTAATCTTGGTTTATGTTATCGCAAATTAGGTGGTGAACATGGTGGCGAAGCTGTTACTGCATACCAGCAAGCTATTGCTATTAACGGGCAAAATGCAAGAGCTTATTATTTAACAGGAAGAATTTATGAAACACAGCGTAATAAAGAATCAATGGACGAATGGTATGGAAAGGCAATTAGTGCTGATCCTGCTTTTGCGCCTGTTTATCTTCAATACTTTTTATATTATTCTGAAAAGGATGTTACAACTGCAAAAGGATATCTTGATAAATATGTTGCTAATGCAGATAAAGATTGTAAAACAGATTTCTTTGTTGGCAACTATTTATTCCGTGCCGGTAAATACCAGGAATCTTTGCAGCAGGCAAAAAATATGGAAACAAATGGTTGCGGCACTTATTCAAGAATAAATGTATTGTATGCCTATAATTATGACAGGTTAGGAGATTCTTTGCAGGCAAAAAGCTATATTCAAAAATATTTTTCTCTTGCCACTCCTGATGAAATTCAACCTCCGGATTACGCATTTGCAGGAACGGTGTATGCAAAATTTCCTGAAATGAGCGACACTGCTGTAACATATCTTAAAAAAGCTGTTGAGTTAGATACTGTAAAAGAAGAACAACAAAAATTTATGACAACCGCTTCTGACATTGCAGCAAAATCGGGTAATTATGCAATGATTCTTGGTTTGTTGCAAACATCAGAAAAATTAAACGGCGGTAAACTTTCTGAAACACAATATTTCAACCTAAGTAAGGGTATTGTAGATGCAGTTGGGGCAGATTCAGGTCGTGCTTTTGATACAGCAAGATATTCAGCAGGTTACTCAGTTATTCAGTCTTATATAACAGCATATCCTGATAAACCACAGGGTTATTCTTTCTTGAGCCGCTATGCGAAACTTTCTGATAAAGACACAACAAAAGGTCTTGCGATAGCACCACTCCAGCAGTACAACGAATTTCTTGCGAAAGATACTGCAGCAGGTAATAAGAAAACAATGTTTAGCAACGACTATTACATGCTGATTTACTATGCGCAGTATGCTAAGGATGCGCCTAAAGAACAGGAATACCAGAGGGCTATTGATATTACCAGTAAAATGAAAACAATTTATACTGATCCATCTTCTGAAGAATACCAGTTTGCTGATAAAACAGGTAAACAATTACAGGCTTCGCTTGATAAATACAACAAATCAAAAACAGGCGGCGGCACAAGTGGTGGAAAATCTCAAAAATAAATTCTAATAAAATCTGAAAAGCTCTTCCAAACGAAGAGCTTTTTTGTTGCAATTAAATTATATGATTTTATAAAGCTAATAATTGCAACTTGTTTTTTATTATAAGTAATTGCCGCGTATTTTTGCGCATCAAAGCGTTTTAATGAATCCAATTATTTATTTGCTTGACGCAACAACGGGAACTTCAGCAGATTACGCACCAATAGGAATTCAATTAATTTTTGCAGCGGGTTTTGTGGCAACAATGATGGTTGCAACGCATTTACTCGGACCTAAAAGAAAAACTGCAGACAAACTTGAAAACTTTACAAGTGGAATTGAAAGCCATGGAAACGCGAGGCAACCTCTTGCCATAAAGTATTTCCTCGTGGCTATCTTGTTTGTGTTGTTTGATGTGGAAGTGATTTTCTTTTATCCTTATGCTGTAAATTTTAAATCACTCGGATGGCATGGATTTATTGAAGTTATATTGTTTGTTGCATTCTTTCTTGCTGGGTTCATTTATATTATTAAAAAAGGCGCTTTAAAGTGGGAAGATTAAGCCCCTGCCCTAAAGGGGGTAATTCAAAAATTTAAACATTTATAAAGCCTCCTTTAGGGAGGTTGGGAGGGCATAAAATGGCAAGACCGGTTAGATTTAATATACATCCTAAAGGAACGGATATTCACGATAACATTGCAATTGCAGGTATGCCGGAAGGCAGCATGGGTGAAGGGTATTTTGCAACGAGTTT
>JAFBAF010000063.1 GCA_019247895.1 Parafilimonas sp.
TACAATTACCACCTGCTTCCGCTTGCGCTGAAAGATCTTTTATTATTACTATTAGATCTTTCTTCACGTGGTTTTGCAACTGTAACGCTGATGGTTCTTCCATCAACTACAGCTCCGTCTAATTCTTTGATGGCTTTTTCACCAGCTGTATTGTCAGACATTTCAACAAAACCAAAACCGCGGCTGCGATGTGTAAACTTGTCAGTAATTACTTTGGCAGAAGTAACTTCTCCGTACTCTTCAAAGTATTCTCTTAAGTCTTCATCCTGTACGTTGAAGCTTAAGTTAGAAACATAAATGTTCATGCTTGTATATAAATTTTAATTTAAAAATTCTGAGAAAATAAACGTTGTAAAGAAGCAAAAACTATTAGCAGAAAAATCTGTAGCAGAAAATCTTGTTCAATTACTAAGACTATAAACTCAAATGATGATGCAAAGATACTATTTAAAATTGTAAAGCAGCTATTTTATAGAAACTGTTTTCATTCTTAACAATTATATTAATCATGTTTTTCTAACAGTTGTAAAGTTTTTGAAATTGAATAACCGCTTTCTTCAAAAGCTTTCTGAAACACTAAGGGCGTTACATTATATTTTTTTGACCAGTAAGCAACTTCTTTTGAATGATTGAAATTGACTTGCACGCTGGGGTTCAATTTTTCTTTTGATATCGTCATGATTTTTTGTTTGGCAACTAAAAACCAAATTGTGTGCCCTTATTTGCGAGTGACAGCATTATTTTTTTACCTGCAAGTATTGCTGCAACGCCTTTACATATTCCTCAAAAGCTTTAATTCCTTTTTGTGTGATTTTGCATGTTGTGTTTGGATAATTGTCCTTAAATTCCTTTAACACTTCAATATAACCGGCTTCTTTTAATTTTTGTACCTGGGCACTTAAGTTGCCTGCTGTTGAATTTGTTTTTTCTTTTATGAAAGTGAACTCAGCTTGCTTTACACTTATCAGTAAACTCATTACCGCAAGCCGTAATTGTGAATGTAATATCGGATCGAGATCTTTAAACATTATACATTGATCGTCTTTTTGGAAATCGGCTAAATGTGTTGATGTTGTTGCTTTTTAAAATGCCTTCTTAAAATGATACCCGGAATTAGCCAAACCAATATTGCATCTGTAGCTAAAAGCAAATAGATGTTTGGATTTTGTAGAAAAAAAGAAATAACAGCAATTAAGAAACAAATAATTCCACATAAAATATTATACCGGAATTTTGAAAGTAAACCAATAATGAAAACAGCAAAAGCAGTTAGAAGCAGAATGATAGTAACAATAATATAACCCGCATTTGCAAAGTTGCCGCATAGTGCTGCAAATGTTGCAAGAAAAAAGCCCATCCAAACATGCTCTATCGCCTCGTCGGTAAATGTTTTTACCTTTTTCTTTTTGTCTTCTTTAAATTGAATAAAACCCTGTGCAAAAAAAACAGGTATCATTAAATAGAAAGGATTAAACGGAAAATCAATTGCTCCCTTTTCAAAAAAATAAACGAGTATAGTACATATTAGAATACTTATACCATAAACGATGCTACTTAAACCGCTTTCAAAAAAATAACCTTTGGCCTGGTAAATCATTCGGTTGATAAGCTTTATACTTTCTTCACCCGATAATTCTTTTTCATTCATACAAAAAGTTTTATTGTGATCTATATCTTGAACGCAGCATATAACCGGGAATGATCCATGCTAATAACATTGCGGTTGGAATGCATAAAAACTGGTAATCGTAATTTGGAATAAAGGTTGAAAGAATGCATAATATCCAACATGCAATTCCTCCATATATTAAAGGTTTGAAACGAACGATAACGCCGGTTAAAAAAACAGGCATTCCATAAATTGCAAGCAAAATGTGAATGATGTGCGTGTAATATTCACCTGTTGTAAGAAAACCTACAACAAAGCCAAGCAATACAATTACAATAGCAAATGTTATCCAAACAAAACCTATTATATCACCTGTATAGGTTGAAACAGTTTGATTTTTTTGTTTTTTATTAACGTAGATGGCCTGATAAATAAATACCGGAATTGTAGCCAGCCATACAATATAATGATGGGGATACCGGAAAAAATGTAACAGTACGAATTGCAAAAGACTGCACGCAAATACAAGCCAGCCCCAAACAAGATACATAAAACCGTCCTCAGCAAATTTATCTTTTGAACGGTTGATCATGCTTTCAATAAGCTGAAGACTTTGTTGCGGCGAGAAATCGTTTTCTGAATTTTCCATCTGAAAAAATTGAATGGTTGATTTGTTGATTGAGTTGAATAGCTGATAAGTAATAATTTATCCGGTCAGCTATTCAACATATCAACATATACTTATTGATCACAGGCTGCAAGCATTGCCTGGCTCATATCAAGGCCCCAATGCGGGTATAACGGCTTTTGTTGTTCTGCTTTACCTAAATCAACTGCTTTTTGAAAGATCGGTTTTGCTTTTGTTTTACCGCCGCCAAATTGCTCAGGCGTTCCAAACACACTCATACCCTGCAAATAATATACTCTTGGATTATTTGGATTTAATTTCATTGCTTTAGTTAAATCATTTCCGGCTTCAGCGCCAAAAGTCATGTAGCGGCTTTGCGGATCAACGAGCATTTGTTGTGTTGCTGCCATATTGCGAATGGTAAGTATTTCTGATTTTGCGGTATCGTCTGTTGCCAATGCATCTGCTTTATCAAGCAATCCATTTATGCGGCCAGCTAATGCCGTCATAGTTGCTGATAAATCATCTGCTTTAACTTCCGTTACACCTTTTTCGTTAGGATAATATTTCCAACCTTCTGTTGCCAATACCAAAGCAGCCCAGTAATAAGGCAACCATTGTGTTTTTTCAGCATCGCCAATTCGTTGAAAAGAAGCAGCTGCGGTTTCCAAATCTGCAGCAGTTTTTGCGCTGTCAAATTGTGTCAAGTTTTGTTTCATTGCACTTACATATCTATCGCTTTGTGCATGTACAGCAACGGATAATAATATTGTTGCAGATAAGAGTAATTGTTTCATTTTGATTTGTTTTATAGTTGATTGTTTTGTTGACGTTTTAATTTTTGATATTCATCTTCTATGCTAAACATATTATTATTGTGATATGCAGCAGTGTATTGAATTGCAAGCGCAAACCCTGAACCGAGCATCGGCCAAACAGGCCAGAAATACGAGCCAATGCCGCTTGTTAAATACCAGGTAACTACAAGCGCTGCGTTTATAAAGAAGTGTACCGCAAAATTTCTTTTAAATACAGCCCGGCGTTTTGCTATTTTCCATAGCTCTTCATCAGATTGATAGGTGTTCATAAAATTTATTTTATAAGTTATTATCAATTGCATCCTGGCTGCGATCGATACCCCAGCTTAAAAAGCAACCGATAAAATAAAAGCGGTTTGCAGGCGGCAGAATCGGTTCTTTATTTAAACCGCTATACGAATAATTATAGCCGTACACCTGGTTTTGACCAAGTACATTGTTAACGCTTGCAAATAATACGATAAAAGTTTTTGCATCTTTTTTTCCAAGACTTGGCAAATATTCAGCACTAAAGCCCATGCTGTTATAATTTTTTGTACGGCCTTCATCAGCAATTATAAATTTGGATGAGCTATTATCGTATCGGATATTATAATAAGGCCTGCCTGTTGCAAAAGTGTATGTAACATTAAAACCTGCTTTCCATTTTGTAACAAAACGTTTGGTAACTATTGATGCAGTATGATGCGCCGCAAAATTTGGCTGTAATTCTTCAGGATAATTTAAATAATCTCTTTTTGTATCGAGATAAGAATAACTTATCCAATAGTCAACATTCTTAAATGTTTTTTTATCACGCAAAAACAATTCAACACCTTTTGCATAACCAGTTCCGTTATTGTTATAAATTGTTCCGGTATTATTATAGATCGGATAAGTTTTTATAAGATCAGCATACTGTTTATAAAAACCTTCTACGCGAAAAATTCTGTTGTTCCTGTTTACCTGGTAATTAGCAATGTAATGTGTTGCCTTTGTATAATTGAGTGAAGTGTTATAAACGATCTCATTGTTCAAAGGCTTTTCATAAAAAATGCCATATGCTAATGAAACCTGTGCGCCTTCACCCGTTTTATATGCCAATGAAATTCGCGGAGCAATGTTTGCCTGTTTTATAATGGACGAATATTCGTAACGTGCACCAAGTTTTAATGCAAGATCATTCGTAACATAAATATCAGTTTCTGCAAAAGCGGCTGCATAGTTATCTTTTAGAGTATATTGAAAGTTACTGTCAACATTTATATAGTGATTAGGATTGTATGAATACCAATATTCGCCGCCAAATCTTATTGCACTTAAACCGCCCAATTTTTTTTCAAACACTTCTTTTACCTCGGCAATGTTTTGCGTGCTTTTTAATTTGAAATTCTTGGTCACCCATGGTTCGCCATTAAATACTTTTTGTTGATTGGAAGAATCCTGCAGTTGCTGATCAATATCATCAATGTTGGTGCTATAACATAAACCTAAATTCATTTTCCAGCCGTTACTTAAATTTTGCCTCCAGCTAAGATTATTGTACCAGTTATGATTGATGATGCTATATGCATCTTTATAAATCGAACTGTCAATATCAGGCCTGCGCAAACCAAGATGATTATAATTGAAGGTTGTATAATATTTAATAATGCCACCGTTTGTTTTTATGCGAAAGTTTGCATCGCCTGAATGGAACTCGGGCATGTCATAGTAATCGGGTGTTTGTTTAATAATGGCAAAGTAGAGCGCAACGTTCACATAATTGTAATCAATGCCCCAGCTAAAATTTTTCTTTTTTGATAATTGCTGTACACCGCCGCCAACAATGATTGGAGAAATGGCAGCGGTTGCAGCAGATTTTTCAGGAAAGTCGATTGATTCAAGAATAACTGCAGATGATAAAGCCTGTCCGTACAAAGCAGAATAACCGCCGGTTGAAAACACAGTTCCTTTAAATAAGAAAGGAGAGAAGCGGCCACGTGTTGCAATATCCGGAACGCTTGTATAATAAGGATTATTTACCAACGTACCATCAATAAATTGCTTGGTTTCTTCACCGGTGCCGCCGCGAACAAATAAACCTTCCTGGTTACCGATCTGTTGAGCACCGGGTAATGTCTTTAATGCAGCAGTTATATCTGCGTTAGAACCTGCAGTAGTCGCAATGTCAATAGAATTTAAAACAGTTGCTGCACGTTTGCTGTCACCTGCTTCAAATGCGCCTGCAGTTACTGTTACTGCTTTTAGTTCATTAAATTTTTCTTTTAAACTTATATTCAGCGTTAATGGCGTGCCGTTTAAATCAACGTTTGTTTGATACTCATCATAGTTCACATTCGTCATTTCAATTACATGACTTCCTTGTTCTGTTGTAGTAAAACTAAAGTTGCCCGAGGAATCTGATATTGCTCCATCATAAGTATCTTTTAAAGTAATACTTACTGCAGGTATTGCTTTCCCTTTATTATCTTTTATATGACCGGATATTTTAGTTTGAGAAAAGCCATGTATAGTGAAGAATGCACAGGCTATTATAAGAAAATGTTTCATAAAATAATTTCGATTGCTTCCCACAAACGTAGATTAGTTTATAATATAAACCAAATTATATTTTAAATTTTATTTGTTTTTTCGGTGAATGGAAGATTATATCGGTGAGTGTGAATTAAAAAAGAGATGAGTCGCTGTAAAGAAATAAAAATTAATTATGATCTTTTAATTTAATCCAAACGGGTGCATGGTCGCTCGACTTCTCCCAACCGCGGACAAAACTATCAACGCCGGCGGCGATTAGACGTTTATCAATTTTTGGGCTTAACAAAAAATGATCGATGCGCAAGCCTGCATTGCTACCGAAAGCGTTGCGGAAATAATCCCAGAATGTATAGATCACTTCATTTGGATGCAATTTTCTTACGGCATCCGTCCAACCTTGTTTCATTAAATTGTGAAATGCTTCGCGTGTTTCAGGACGAAACAATGCATCGTTCACCCAACGTTCAGGTTTATATACATCCAGTTCTGTTGGCATCACATTATAATCGCCTGTAAGTATAACCGGCAAATCTGAAGCATATAATTCTTTTGCGTGAGCAGTTAATCTTTCGAACCATTTTAATTTATAATCAAACTTTGGTCCCGGTGCAGGATTGCCATTTGGCAAGTATAAACAACCGATTACAATTCCATTTACCATTGCTTCAATATAACGGCTGTGCAGATCTTCATCATCGCCCGGCAATACACGTCTTCTTTCTTCAGGCTCGCCAACACGACTTAAAATAGCAACGCCATTCCAGCTTTTTTGCCCGTGCCATATTGCATTGTAGCCAGCATCTTCAATTGCCTGCAAAGGAAATTTTTCCTGCGGCGCTTTTAATTCCTGCAAACACGCAACATCAGGTTTTGATTCATCTAACCATTTTAATAAAACCGGTAAGCGGCTGCTGATTCCATTTACATTATAGGTTGCTATTTTCATAAAATAATTTTATAGAATGAAGCGTAAAATAAATGCATTAATTGATTTAAAGTAAACACTTATTTCTGTTAATACATGTATCTTCATTTGTAACAGCGATTGTTTGCATTGTCAAAGGCCAAAACAACATGTCTCAACAAAAAGAAAATTTTAAAAGAGAAATTGGCATAAGGCCGCTTACGCTTGCTATCATCAACAGCACAATTGGAACTGGCATATTTGTGTTGCCTGCAATTATTGCGCAATCTTTGGGTGCTGCATCCATTATTGCATATTTGGTTTGCGGATTGCTGATCTCTTTAATTGCTTTATGCTACGCAGAAGTCGGTAGCAAAACAGAAGTTAGCGGCGGCACGTATGAATATATTGAAGCTGCGTTTGGACCGTTTGCCGGTTTTATTGCAAATAATATTTATTGGTTTGGTGCATGTATAACTGCAGATGCTGCATTTATAAATGCATTGGCTGATACACTAAAATATTTTTTTCCTTTTTTAAGTGATGAATTATATAGAGTGATTTTTTTCATCATCATTTTTGGCGGACTTACATTATTGAATATTCGCAGCGTAAAATATGGCGTTCGGTTTATGGAAATAGCAACAGTAGCTAAACTGTTTCCGCTTATGTTCTTAGTTTTTGCCGGTGTAAATTTTATTTCAACAGATAATTTAAAATGGACATTCACTCCTTCTTTTCATGACATCAGCAGTGCATCATTAATTTTATTTTTTGCGTTTATGGGCATGGAAGTTCCGTTAAGTAATGGCGGCGAAATAAAAAATCCAAAACGCACTGTGCCTGTTTCCATCTTAATTAGCATTGTACTTGTGCTTATACTATACATTGCTCTTCAAATGATAACACAAGGTGTTTTGGGCAATACTATTGCAGCACATAAAGATGCACCATTGGCCGCAGTTGCGAATGTTATTGTTGGTAAAGCAGGAATGACAATCGTACTCATTACAACAGCTGTGTCTATGCTTGGTATTTTTAGCGGAGATATACTTTGCATTCCCCGCATTTTATTTGCCGGCGCAAGAGATGGAATTATGCCGAAAGTGTTAGCAAAAGTGCATCCTAAATATTTTACACCTTATGTTGCCATTGCTGCGTATGCTTTTCTTGGATTTTTAATGGCAACTTTTGGTGGCTTTACACAATTGGTAATATTATCAAGTGCATCTTTATTATTAATATATCTTGGAATTGTACTGGCCACTTTAAAGCTTCGAAAAACAAGCCAGCAAAACAATCAAAAAACTTTTCGGGTGCCCGGCGGACCAATTATTCCATTGCTTGCAATTGCTGTAAGTATTTGGTTGTTGTCAAGTCTTTCAAAAGCAGAATTTATCGGCATCGCCATTTTTATTGCAGGTTTATCGGTTGTTTATTTTTTTATAGATATGATGAAAAGAAAAAAGGTCTCATCAAAAATATAAAAACGAATTTAGCGCAACACCATTGATCTGTCCGCGTCTAATCTTATTAAAATAAAAATAAGAATGGTGAATGTAAGTAAAGATGAACCGCCATAACTAACCAGTGGTAAAGGAATACCGATTACAGGAAACAATCCAACGGTCATGCAAACATTTACAACGATATGGAAAAATAAAATGCTTGCAACACTGTATGCATATACGCGACTGAATGTGCTTCGCTGCCGTTCTGCAATAAACACAATCCGGAAAAGCAGAAAGAAATAAATAGCAAGAAATAAAAATGAACCAACAAATCCAAAAGCTTCGCCAAGCGAAGTGAAAATAAAATCGGTATGTTGTTCCGGAACATACTTGCCGCGTGTTTGTGTTCCTTTTAAAAAACCTTTACCTAAAAACCCACCGGAACCAATTGCAATCTTGCTTTGACGCACATTGTAGTCATCAGGTTTTGAAGCGGTTTTACCTTTCGCTTCTGTTTGCAAGGCATGTTTGTTTTGACTGCAATCATAATCTTTACCAACAGCACTATAAATACGCTGGCTTTGATAACATTCAAATACATTATTAAAAATATAAGGAACTGCAAAGCGTTGAATGCCTACACAAACAAACCAGACCGTCGTAATTAAGATAAATAATCCCCAACGTTTTCTCACAAAAATTTGCCTGCGGAACATGAATACCAAAAAGCCTGCAATTAAAGTAAGAATTATTGCGAGTGTATTTTTTTCAACTGTTAACGTTGCTACAACCAATGCGCCGAACGAAAATCCTATTATTAAAATCATTCCGGGCAAACCTTCGCGGTACATCACTACAAAGAAACTCATGTACACCAAAGCCAAACCGGTTTCGTTTTGTGCTATTGAAATTAATGCAGGCAACAGCGCCAATACACCTGCAATTATTTGCGATTGCAGTTTAGTAAAATCCATGTTTAACTGCGAGAGATATTTTGCCAGCGCAAGTGATGTAAATATTTTACACAACTCCGCCGGTTGTAAATTAAAACCGCCGCCTAAAGGAATCCAGCTTTTTGAACCATTAATATCTTTTCCGATTACAAACACAGAAAACATTAATATAATGCCGAACACATACATAAGGTTGGCGAATGCCGGATATAATTTACTATCGCTTAAAATAATAAAGAGCGCAACTACAACACAAATTCCGGCAAACAAAATTTGCTTGCTGTAATTAGTATGTCCCTGAAAAAAAGATGCAGGCGTAAATGTTGACGGATCATACTCCACCATAAATATGCATAAGATACCTATACAAACCAGCAACGCATATAAAAGCACCGTAAGCCAGTCAACACCCTTTGAAATTGATTTGGGATAACTTCTGCTCATGGCTTTTTAGGTTTGGGATTTTTCTTTTCATCGGGCTGTTGCAAATCTTGTTTGTGTTTTACTGCGCTTGTATCCCCATTATCCTTACGGTTTGGCTCAGCCTCAGGATCGTATTGAACTTGTTGGCTTGTTTCCAGGTTATTTTTGAAAACAGGTGCAGCATCAGCATTTATTTTCTGACCTTCTTTAACCAGCTTTAATGAATCCTGTTTAAAATACCAATGCTTAATAGTTGCGGGTATTAGATCTGCATTTACAATTCTATCATACATGGGTTGGCGGTCGGAAGCAATTGAATCTTTTAAATATTTTTCCAGCACTAACGAAGCAATTGGTGCAGCCCATGTTGCACCAAAGCCGGCATTTTCAACCACAACACAAATGGCAATTTTTGGATTTTCCATTGGCGCAAATGCAACAAATAAAGAATGGTCTTTTCCGTGCGGATTTTGTGCGGTACCTGTTTTAGCACAAATATTTATGCCGGGAATTGCTGCCGCATGTGCCGTTCCAAAAACAGCAACATCATGCATGCCTAACTGAACAATATCAAACGATGTATCTGACACATGTTCAAACGGAATATGCTTTACCCTGTATTTTCCGATAGATACCGAATCTGCCGCTGTTTCATCCTCAATACTATCAATAAAATGTGGTGTATAATAATATCCTTTGTTTGCGATAATACACATCGCGTTTGCTATTTGCAAAGGCGTTGCAAGCATCCTGTCCTGTCCAATTCCTAATGTAACAATATTACAACTGTTCCAGCGCGGGCCGCCGAAATCTTTATTATAGCCTGAAGTATCAGGAATATTTCCATCATCTTCACCTGGCAAATCTGCATTCAGATCAACGCCATAACCAAAGGCATTCATATAATGTTTCCATTCAAGATAACCAAGTCTTGGGTTGTGATATTGAGGATTATCAACTATCAACCTAAACACGTTGCTGAAATAAGAATTGCATGAATAAGCAATTGCTGTTCGCAAATCTTTAGAGTGGCCGGGATTATGCTCCGTACATTTAACGGGTCTGCCACAAGCATAATATGCACCACCGCAAGGATAACCGTAAGAGGGTGTGATAACGCCTTCGTCTAATGCTATTAAAGCACTTAAAGGCTTGTAAGTTGAACCGGGCGGATATTGGCCTTTAATTGCACGGTTTAGTAAAGGACGTGCTGTATCTAGAATTAACCTGCCAAAATTTTTACGTCGTTGCGCACCGGTAAGCATTGTAGGATCATAACTCGGCGATGTTGCCATGGCGAGAATACCGCCTGTTTTTGGATTAATGGCAACAACACTGCCTATTTTATTCTGTAATAATTTTTCTGCAAGCAACTGCAGGTCTATATCCATGCTTGAATACAAATTTCTTCCGGCGATGGCTGCGGTATCATAAATGCCGCTGTTGTAAGGCCCTTGTATCCTGTTTTTGTTATCGCGGATATATCTTTTCACGCCACGCTGCCCCATCAACACTTTTTCATAGCTGCGTTCAAGTCCTGTCATGCCCGCATAATCACCCTGATCATAGCCCTCGCCTGCATGGCGTTTTAAAAAATTGCTATCTACTTCACCAAGATAGCCAAGCACACAAGCCGCAGCATGATAAGGGTAGGAGCGAACCGGCCGTTCAACAATCGTAAACCCGGGGAACTTGTATAAATCTTCATTCAGTCTTGCATAAACTTCATCAGTTATCAGCGGTTCAAAAACGCTTGGCTTATAACGCGAATTTTTTATAATGGCCGTAAGAATTCTTTTTTTAAAACCTGCAGTATCAATCCCCAAAATATTACAAAGAGCCGCTGTGTCTGCACCTTTAATTTCAGATGGCGTAACCATCAGGTCATACATAATTGTATTTTCTAAAATAGCCCTGCCATGGCGATCGTAAATAATGCCGCGATCAGGATAAATTACTTTGCGATAGATAGCGTTGTTTTCCGCCTGTAACTTATATTCAGTAGAAAATATTTGCAAATTGAGTAACTGTAAAATAATGAGCAGGAAAACAAGAATAAATATCACCTGGATTATCCTGCTGCGGGATTGATTGTAAACCGGCATGTATAAGTTGAAACTGCTTTAATGTTCTCTGTGCAAAAGTGATGAATAGAAAATGATTACAAAAAAGGAAAACGAAAAAAGTTGTTATAAAATGTTCATAAATAATAAACCCAACCCTAAAGGAGTTATTGTGACTTCATTACTAAGAAAACCTGCTTAATCTTTCCGCAGCTTCTTTTAACGTCTCTTCTTTTTTGGCAAAACAAAAACGCAACACTTTATCATCTTTTTTAGATTGATAAAAACTGCTTAACGGAATTGTTGTTACGCCATATTCTTTGGTTAAACGAATAGCAAGTCCCATGTCGTTTTCATCACTAAAATCTTTATAGCTGTAACATTGAAAATAACTGCCGTGCGAAGGAACGGGTTTAAATTTTGTTGCCTGCATCAGCTTTTGAAAATAATCTCTTTTATTTTGAATGAATTTACCTAATGATAAATAAGCATCTTCATTTTCTAAAAACTCTGCTAAAGCATATTGCACGAAACTGTTGCAGCTAAAACAATTAAACTGGTGCACTTTTCTAAACTCTTTCATTAATGCGGGCGATGCCATACAATAACCAATTTTCCAACCTGTACAATTGTATGTTTTGCCAAACGAAAAACAAACAAAACTTTTTTCAAGCAGTTCAGGATAACGCAAAATACTTAAGTGCAAAATATCATCGAATATCAAATGTTCATACACTTCATCGCTCACAATAAAAATATTCCTGTTGTAAACTATCTGTTTTAATTGTTCAATATCATTTTCATTTAGCACAGCGCCGGTTGGGTTGTGCGGCGAATTAATAATGATAGCTTTCGTTTTGTTGCTGATCTTTTCTTTCACTTCATCCCATGGAATATTATAAACAGGATATTGCAACTGCACCAAAACGGGTTTTGCTCCATTAATAATAATGTTTGGAATATAGCTATCGTATGCCGGCTCAAAAACAATTACTTCATCATCTTTTTCAAGTATGGTTGTAAGTGCAGTATAAATAGCGTAAGTACCGCCCGGCGTAATAGTAATTTGTGTTTCAGGATTGATTGAATTACTGTATAGCTTCTCAACTTTTATTGCAAGTTTCTCACGCAACAAGGGCATGCCATTCATATGCGCATACTGGTTATGTCCGTTCAGCATTGCTGTGTTTACAAGGCTAATCAATTCTTTGCTCATCATAAAATCCGGAAAGCCCTGCCCGAGATTAATGGCATTGTGTTCAAGCGCTAATTGGCTCATTTCAGTAAATATGGTTGTACCTGTATCGGGTAGTTTGGAGTTCATAATTTTTGTTTCACAAGTTTCAAAGTTTAAATGTTTCAAAGTTGTTTCAATCAAGTTTAACAATGAAACTTTGAAACAATATAACTATTGAAACTATTTTTTATTGATGAGTGCCTGCACATTTTTATCGCTTTGCAAGTGATTCATTTGTCTTAAAATCCAATTGCTTTTCCATGCAACAAAACGACTTTCAGGTTTTACTGTATAAACTTTAGGATTCGGCAAACAGGCAATTATTTGTGCTGCTTCATTGCGCGAAAGATCTTTTGCATGTTTATGGAAATACTGTTGTGCTGCTGCCTCAATTCCATAAATACCTTTGCCCATTTCAATTGTGTTGAGATAAACTTCCAAAATTCGGTGCTTACCCCAAATCCATTCTATCAGTTTTGTATAAACCGCTTCAAGTGGTTTGCGTATATAAGCTGCACCCTGGAACAAGAAAACATTTTTTGCTGTTTGCTGACTGATAGTGCTCGCTGCTGCACCTTTCGCTCTTCCGTTTTTTGAAGGATCGTTTTTGCTTAAACTTTTGTCGATCGCTTTCCAGTCAAAACCATTATGCACAGGAAATAGCTGGTCTTCCCCGGAAATAGCCGCCAGTTTTGCATTTGCGGAAATTTCATCCCACGAAACATAATCTCTTTTTAAACCATCACCACTTATCCAGCTTGAAAATTGTGTAACGGTTATTGGCGGCATTATCCATTTGCATAACAATAAATAAATGAACGAAAGAATAAATCCGTAAAGAATTATTTTAAAAAAACCCCGAAAAAATCTTTTGACAAACGATGGCTTTTGGTTTTCCATTCAGGCCCGAAAATACTACGAAGATGGTTTTGTGGAAATATATTCGATGTGATATTTTTTACCAACAATATAGTTTGGTTTATGTGTTACGCCTAAAATAATTCCCAATGCTAAAACACCAGTGGCAATAGTTATTTTAGGAATATTGTCTGCAGCAAACAAATCATCGCCGCTGGTTAATGTATTTATTGTATTTAAAAGAAGATAACCACCGCCTGCAATATCAAATATCAACCCGTTTTTTACATAACTAAATCCTTCATCTTCTTTCGGAAATGCATACAAATAGCTATAATGAACTGGCATCAAACCATAAAATGTCGTATCAAGAAAAGGTAAACCAAGCCTGTTTGCATATGTGTAAACGCGATATGGCCGGAGATATAAGCTATCATCTTTTATATTATAGATAACAGCATTTATCCATTGTTCGTTTTGTAATTGTACATAGATGTAATTTCCCTTAAACCACGACTGAATTACTTTATTATGTTTTTTTAATTGAATGAAATCAGATTGCGCAAACGAAGAAGTTAGAATAAAACTTGTAACAAGCGCAGTAAAGCAGCGATTCATTTTTAAAAGTACAATGCTGCTTTGTAATGGCTTGTTAAAGCTTGCCGGCATGTGCATCCCGCACAATAATAGTTATGATGATAGCAATTCCAAACCCGATTAAAATGAAACCTGAAATGCGGTTAATTAGATGTATATTATGCGGAGTTAGTTTTAATCTTATTTTGTTTGCAAGTAAAACTTTTGTTGTGTCTGATGTAAGGTTGAATAATAATGCAGTTAAAAAAACAATTAACCGGTACTGATCAGGATGATCTACGAGTTTCGAATCTGCTGTAATTGTTGCGGTGGCAGCAAACCAAAATAAAAACGAACCCGGGTTAAGTGTGTTCATAAAAAACCCCGAAAGAAAAATACCTATTAGATGATGTGCACGCAAATTATTTACCATCAGCATTCCGTTTTCGGCAGTTTGCACTTTGCGAAAGAAAAAATTATAAACACCTAATGCAATTAATAAACCGCTGCCGGCAATACCAATAATTAATTCATGCTGCATTACTGCATCAAACAAATGCGTAAACATATTGCAAATGAGTACAAGCAGAATATCGCTCGCAGATACACCTGCAATAAATGCATAGCCGCCGCGATGCCCGTTATTTAAACTTTGTTTGAGAATGGAAAAAATTATAGGGCCAACGGATATACCTAACAGCAAGCCTAAAATTAATCCTTTCACTACCGGTTCAAACATCTTGAAAACTTAATAGTGTTTAAATGCCGCCAAAATACAGAAATATTTTTTAGATGTTCTTAGATAAAGCCTGTTATACTTCAAAACGAAAATTTAAGAATGGTTTTAGAAAAAAAATTATACAAATTGCAGCTTTATTGCAGAAAGATATTTTAATATAAGCCGAATGGATCAAGCAATTTTAAAAATAGGAATTCTTGGCGGCGGGCAATTAGGAAGAATGCTATTGCAGGCAGCCGCTAATTATGTTATCGAAACTTTTGTATTAGAGAATGATTCAAATTGCCCAGCAGCACATTTGTGTAATCATTTTATAAAAGGTGATATAAAAGATTTTAGTACGGTTTATAATTTTGGAAAGGATTTAGATGCGCTAACGATAGAAATTGAAGCAGTAAACGTTGAAGCACTTGAGAAATTAGAAAGTGAAGGTGTGAAGATTTACCCGAAACCTGCAGCTATTAAGATCATTAAAAATAAGATCAACCAAAAAGAATTTTATCGGCAACATCAAATTCCTTCGCCTGATTTTATTGTTACGGAAAATATAAACGAGTTAAAAGCACATACAACTTTCTTACCTGCTGTGCATAAAATCGGGCAAGGCGGTTATGATGGAAAAGGTGTGCAGGTTTTAAGAAATGAAGATGCAATTAATAAAGGTTTTGATGCGCCTTCTGTTTTGGAAAAGATGGTTGATATACAAAAAGAAATTGCTGTAATTGTTGGCATGAATGATAAGGGAGAAACCGCTGTTTATCCTGCAACAGAAATGATCTTTGATCCTGAATTGAATTTGTTGGATTATCAAATTTCGCCTGCCGATTTACCCGAAAATGTTCTGAATAAGGCAAATGATATTGCATTGCAAGTTGTTAAAAGTTTCAACAGCCCGGGTTTATTTGCAATAGAAATGTTTGTTGATAAAAACAATAATGTTTTGGTAAATGAAACGGCACCCCGCGTTCACAATAGTGGTCATCATACAATCGAAGCAAATTTCTGCAGTCAATATGATATGTTGTGGCGGATAATGTTGAATTATCCTTTAGGAAATACAGCGGCAATCTTGCCTTCAGCAATTGTAAATGTTTTAGGAGACGATGGATACAGCGGCAATGCAAAATATGAAGGACTCAACGAAGTATTAAAAATGGAAAATGCATTTATGCATTTATATGGAAAAACACAAACAAAGCCCGGTAGAAAAATGGGTCACGTAACTGTAATGAGCGAAAATAAAAATGAGTTGATTGAAAAAGTAAAGACGATCAAACAAAGTTTGAAAGTAATTGCATAGTTTACAGTTTTCAATTATGGCAAAGACTAAAAACAAGGCACTACAAACTACAAACTATAAACTACAAATTCCTCTTGTTGGCATTATAATGGGCAGCGATAGCGATTTAAAAATTATGCAGGATGCAGCCAACATACTTAAAGAGTTTGACATTCCTTTTGAGCTTACAATTGTATCTGCACACCGCACTCCTTTGCGTATGGTGCAGTATGCACAAACCGCAATTGAGCGCGGATTGAAAGTGATCATTGCAGGCGCAGGTGGCGCAGCACATTTGCCGGGTATGATAGCAAGCATTACAACATTGCCTGTAATTGGTGTTCCGATAAAATCTTCCAACTCAATTGATGGATGGGATTCTGTACTATCTATTTTGCAAATGCCGAATGGTGTTCCTGTTGCGACAGTTGCATTAAATGCTGCGAAGAATGCCGGTATAATTGCTGCACAAATTATAGGAACGTCTGATGAAACGATTTCAAAAAAGATCAGGGATTATAAAATGCAATTGGAAAAATCTGTGATGGATAAGGTAAAAACTGTTGCAAATGAATGGCACAATGATTTTGATAAATGATTTCACGCAAGCTGCAACTAAGTATAAGAAAAGTCGCAAAAAATAATCTTCGCGAATCTTTGTGCCTTTGCGTGAAAAGATAGTTACTCCGCCACCGCAATTGTTTTAACGTTCACAAATTCCATAATACCATGCTTGCTTAATTCTCTTCCATAACCTGATTTTTTTATTCCGCCAAATGGTAATGCCGGTTCGCTTTTCACCATTAAATTAATAAACACAGAACCGCAGTTTATTTTCTTAGCAACAGCAATTCCTCTATCAATATCTTTTGTCCAAACATTTGCTCCCAAACCATAGCGTGATGTGTTTGCCAATTCAATAGCTTCATCTTCCTCTTTCACTGTGGTAATGCAAAATACAGGACCGAAAGTTTCTTCATCAAATGCCGGCATGCCGGGTTGCACATTGGCTAATAATGTTGGCTGGTAATTGCAATCTGTAACTTGGCCACCTAAAATAACTTCTGCACCTTTATGTACTGATTGCCATATTTGTTTGTGCAGTTTTTCAGCAAGATCCAATCTTGCCATTGGTCCTGTCGTTATTGATTCATCAAAAGGATTGCCTTGCTTTAATTGTTGAATATTTTCTTTTACAGCGTCTGTAAAATCATTTAAAACATCCTCAACTACTATAAATCTTTTTGCAGCAATACAACTTTGACCTGCGTTTTGCATGCGTGATGTAACAGCCACCTGCGCGGCTTTTTGTATAACAGCATCAGGCAAAACAATAAATGGATCAGAGCCGCCTAATTCCAGAACAGATTTTTTTATTTGCGCCGATGCAATACTTGCAACGCTGCATCCTGCTTTTTCACTTCCGGTTAAAGACACGGCTTGCACAATATTGCTTTGCAAAATTTTTTCTGTTACATCAACATCAGCGATTAAAGACTGAAAAACACCGGGCTCTGCTCCTGCATCTTCAAACAATTGTTGAATAGCTAATGAACATCCGCAGACATTGGGTGCATGTTTTAATAAGCCAACATTTCCTGCCATTAATGTTGGTGCAGCAAAACGAAACACCTGCCATAAAGGAAAATTCCACGGCATGATTGCAAGCACAGCACCAATTGGCTGGAATACAACGAAGCTTTGCTTATAATTTGTTTTGATTATTTCATCCTGCAAAAGCTGCTCTGCATTGTCTGCATAATAATTGCAGCCCAACGCACATTTCTCAACCTCCGCTACTGATTCTTTTAAAACTTTCCCCATCTCGTTGGTAATAAGCTTTGCCAGCATTTCTTTTCTTTCTGTTAAAAGATTGGCAACATTTTTAAAAATTGTTGCACGCTCAGTAAATGTTTTAGCCCTCCAGTGCGGAAATATTTTTTCTGATTGTGATAATGCTTTATCTATAGTTGCATCATCCATTAAATTATACTCTGCAATTACTGTTTGATTGTATGGAAATATAGATTTGAAAGATGTCATAGAAGTCAAAAGTTAAAAGTCAAAAATTAAAACCGAAACCTGCAACACTTTTGAATTTTTAATTTTGACTTTGAATTAATAAGAACTACAAACCCCGTAAGCCGGATTCTGTTTTAAGCTATCATTTATCTATGCTGCCTACCCGAAGCAGAGCGGGCCGCTCTATAGCTTCATACATGGCATTGCAGCGCCCAAGGTTTACCCTTCTGCAATATTGCTACTGCAGAACGTGAGCTCTTACCTCACATTTTCACCGTGGCCTGGCCGCCACCCCTCCATTCATGGAGAGGGCCGGGGTGAGGTCGTTATTTTCTGTGGCACTTTCTCTTTTTCTTTTTATAGAAAAGCCTTGTTTAACACAAGGTGGGCTGCCCTTTGCTGTCCGGACTTTCCTTCCTGGTAAAATACCAGAACGATAGCCCGGGTTTGTAGTGCTGTAAAATTACGAAGGAATTTTTTTGAGATGATGAATACAGGTCTGTTTAACTTAGTTGCGACCTATAAATGCTCGTCGCAACAATGCAACTATTAATGTAAATATTGCTGAACCGATTACTGACCAAACAACAGGAAACGGTTGCCCTTGTATAGAAATTGTAAAAATTGGAGGCAGGTTAAATTTGCCGGCGATCCATAAGCCAATGTATGCCCCAATAAAACCAACGACGATTGAAACAAGGCATCCGCCTAAATCATAACCTGCAAGCGACTGGCCGATTGCACCGCAAACGGCGGCTATTGCCAGCAGCACTAAAAATCCTATTAATGTCATGGCGCAAAAGTTTTATTAAATATAAATTTTTTGCTTTAGAAAATAGTCAGATGCTATGATAATATGCAGTAAAAAGCACTTCAAAAATTGAAGTGCTTTTACGTAAATAAATTTGATTTACTTATTTGGTTGTGGCGTGTACCTTAAATAAGGCTTTACAATTTTTACACCTTTTGGAAATTTTTCATATGCAGCTTCAGTTGTTATCGCCGGAACAACTATTACATCCTCACCTTCTTTCCAATCAGCGGGTGTTGCAACGCTATAATTTGCCGTAAGCTGTAAACTATCCAGTACACGCAAAACTTCAACAAAGTTTCTTCCTGTACTCGCAGGATAAGTTATTATCAGTTTTACAACTTTATCCGGACCGATAATGAATAAAGAACGCACGGTTGCAGTTGCGGATGCGTTTGGATGGATCATGTCATATAACCCGGCCACATTCCTGTCGTCATCTGCAATTAAAGGAAAACCAACATTTACATTTTGTGTTTCGTTGATATCGTTTATCCAGCCCTTATGTTTGTCCAGTGGATCAACACTTACTGCTAAAACTTTTGTATTGCGTTTTGCAAATTCATCCTGCAATGCAGCAGTTTTACCAAGTTCCGTTGTACAAACAGGTGTGTAATCGGCGGGATGAGAAAATAAAATCCCCCATCCATTACCGAGGTATTCGTAAAAATCAATTTCACCTTCAGTTGTTTTTGCTTTGAAATTGGGAGCAACATCCCCTAAACGTAAGCTCATAACGAATTTTTTTATTCAGGTGAAGATATTAATTCCTGTAAAACAGATAAGCTATTCGAAATAATTTTTCTGTTTTTAAATTTTATAAGCAAGCTTTAAGCTTTAATTAATTCTATTAAAAAATTAGTGCTATGTAGTTTAAAAATAACAACATGTCTTATGCGGATAATAGAAAAGCAGATTAAGGCAAATAATTTTTTGAAATCATAATAAATTTGAGTCTTCAATTAAATCCAATATACCTTATATGCAGGGATAGAAGAAAGTTTGGCGCAGTGGCGATGTGTCAGTTATAAGCTCTATGAAAAAAACTTATACCTTTTATTCTATTCCTGCTCCCATTAGGATATCCAACATCAATTTTTTGCTAAACCTGTGGCGTAAACTGAGACAGGTCATAAATACCTAATTGCTTTTCAATAGTCGCCACTTTATTTATCATATTTTCAAATCCGTCTTCCCCGAAACGCTTGTGTTCATTTTTTTCAAATTCTTCACCCAAACTGTCGTATTCATGTTTAGATACAAGTTTCCTGAATGCAGGAAAAAGCACTGTATCTTCTCTTGCTTCATGCGGGTTATACATTGTATTGAAAGCAAGTAACAATTCAGCGAGGCGCTGTTTCTCAGCGTCTGTTGTTGAAACTTTCCTGCTTAGTTGTATAATTTCCGCGGTCACTTTTCTGCCCGCCTGGTGTTGCCGGTACAACACATCAACAAGATCGGTTAATTGATTAGCTTTTTTAAACCGTGGAAACAAATAATCCTCTTCCTGCTTTTCGTGATAATCTTCTACAAAAGTTTTGATAATGTCGGCGCCTTTCAAAATGGCATCCATAGGAAAAGACTCTTTATTTACAAGATGCATTCTGCATGCATCATAAATTAGCAATACTCTTTTTAGTAAACCATGTTCCTGCATTAAATCTTCTGGCGGCGATACTTCTTTTTCTTTCCCTTTTCCGTCTTTGCAACTAATCAGATTAACACCTGCGATACCGCTAAGCGTGAGCATTAACCCTTGTTTTACAAAAGCCCGGCGCTGTTTGTTTTCATAAGATTGCAATTGGCTAATATCTTCTTTCACAGTAATTATTTTGTGGTGATGGAAAAGTTCAATTTCATTACCACAAAGCATACACCAATTTTGGCAAAAGATTTTATTGCGGTACCAGGATGCGAAACACAGTTCCCACGGCTTCTTTGCTTTCAACCTTTATTGTTCCCTTATGTTCTTTGGTGATAATATCATAAGCTAACGATAATCCCAGGCCTGTTCCCTGTCCTGTTGGTTTTGTGGTAAAGAATGGATGAAAAATTTTATCAAGAATATTTTGCGGAATGCCATGCCCGTTGTCACTTACGATTATTTCAACCGTAGCCTCCATCCCCTGAAGAGGAGCTATTTTTCGTGTTGCAACAGAAACGAGTGGTTTCCATTGTTCCCCCTTTAGGGGGTTAGGGGCCTTTACCGCATAAAAAGCATTATTAAAAAGATTTAACAACACTCTTCCAATATCCTGTGGAACGATATTTATTTTACCAATACTTTCATCAAAATTGGTTTTTAAATCTGCGTTGAAAGATTTGTCTTTTGCACGCAATCCATGATAGCTCAATCGCAAATATTCATCACATAACGCATTAATATCTGTTGGTTCTTTTTTGCCTGATGATTGACGTGAATGTTGCAGCATTCCTTTTACAATTGCATCCGCACGCTGGCCATGAAATAAAATTTTCTCACTGTTTTGTTTAATATCGTTTGCAATAGCTTTTAATTCATCAATATTATTTTCATCATTTATCTCGTTTGCCAATTCAATATTCATTTCCGAAAAATTATTTACAAAATTCAGCGGGTTTTGTATTTCGTGTGCAATGCCTGCAGTAAGCTCTCCAAGGCTTGCCATCTTTTCACTTTGTATTAATTGCGACTGTGTTGTTTTAAGTTCAGATAGCGTGCTTTCTATTTGTGTTTTTTGTTGTTGAAGTTGAAAGTTTGCGTTTCGTTTATTTTTAAAACCGTTAAGCGCTACTGCAGCTAAAATAACAGTAAAAATTAAACCGATTAGTAATGCTGTTTGCCTTTCCCTGGCTACATCATTTTGCTTCGTTTGTTCATCTTTTTGTATTTGTTGTTTCTTCTCAAATGCATAATTCATAGTAAGCTCTGTAGCTTTTTTTATATTCTCTCTGCCACGAATAGAATCTTTAATTTTTGCTGAAATTTTATACGTGGACAATGCTTTTTTATAATCACCTGTTTTTTCATAGCATTCAGACAAATCAAAATAAGAATTTCCAATTTCCGCATCATATAAATCGGCATCAGTTAGTTTTTTAAATGCTTTTTCATAATATGGAATAGCTTTATTGTATGCTTTTCCCATCCTTAAAATAACGCCCATATCGGCATAGCTTTGATATATGTTGTATGGCTGCTTTGAAGCATCAGCAATACTCATAGCTTTAGTGTTTAAAGCTTCGGCTTCTTTTAATTTATCCTGGTTTGCCAATGCCAATGCTGCTCTTGATAAACTGCTGGCTTCTATTCCCTCATCGCCAGTTTGTTTGCCTAATATAGCTGCTTTCATTGCTGCATCGTACTGTTCCTTGTATTTATGTTGGTCTTCGTATACCGTTGCAAGATTAGCGTACGCATATGCCTCTACATTTGTAAGGTTTAATTTTTTAGCAATATTTATAGCCTTAAGATAAGATTGTTCGGCTCTTGCCTTATCATCGAGTGAGCTGTAGGTAATACCGATATTAAGACAGATGAAAGCTGAACCTTCTTCATCATGGTTTTTTTCTGCTGCAATCAATGCCTTTTGATAATACTCAATCGCCTTTGGGTAATTTGATTGTTGCTGGTAAGCTATTGCAGCGTTTTGAAATAGCGAATTTAACGCCTCATTATCCTTCGCTGCCTTAGCAATGGCTATGCCTTTTTCATAATATGCATGCGAAGCATCGTACTTGTTTTGCATTGAATTCATCATACCATAGATATCGTACATTTTAGCAAGCGTTGCCGAATCTTTTATTTCTGAAAGAATTTGATTTGCAGCATCAAGATATTCTTGGGCTGCAGTATAGTTTCCTTTAAAACAATAATCACCTGCCACGCTTATTCTTGCCGAAGCTTCACCTTTTTTATACGCTATATTTTTCGCCTGTATTATTACTTGATTGCCTGCTAAAATTGCTGTATCTAAATTGCTGTTTGCCAGCATCCTGATCTTTTGAACACCTAAGTTTATCTTTTGTGTATCCGAAGTTGCTTTGGCAATAAGTTTATCAATGCTGTCTGCTTTATTTTTTTGCGCAGGCGAAGCATTATGTATAAGAAGCACTAAACATACAAGCAAGGAGATTTTCATAACAATTCTTGGCTGCTTAAAAATAGGCAATAAATCTTTTGATGTTCAGGTAACAAAATTATAAATGTTGTTTCTTCACCTTATTTGCGTTCAACCTGCATTGTTCATCGTGTCCGTTAATGATGATTGTCTGAACTATGATGCATGAATTTGCGTGGTTAATATGATAATTATGTAATAGGTAAACTAATTGTAAATGTTGAACCTTCACCTTCTCTCGTTTCTACTTTTATTTTACCACCATGTGCTTTAATAATATCATAACTTAAACTCAATCCTAATCCTGTTCCTTCGCCTGTTGGTTTTGTGGTGAAGAATGGCTGGAAGATTTTATCAATAATATTTTGCGGAATGCCATTGCCATTATCTTCAACTCTAATCTCTATTACATTATTCAATTTTCTTGTTGATACTTTGGCTATTGGCTGATAGCTATTAGCTAATAGCTTTTTCTTCTCATTCACTGCATAAAAAGCATTATTAAAAAGGTTCAACAACACTCTTCCAACATCTTGCGGAACAATATTTATTTTCCCCATGCTTTCATCAAACTCTGTTTTAAAATCTGCATTAAAGTTTTTGTC
>JAFBAF010000131.1 GCA_019247895.1 Parafilimonas sp.
TTTGGCTTTTGCAGAAAAATATCCTGAAAAACTGAAGGCCTTTGGTTTTGTTCAGTCAACCGCTTTTGCAGATAGTGAAGAAAAAAAGCAAACACGTTTAAAAGGCATCAGGGTAATGAAAGCGTACGGCAGTTATACTTTTTTAAAAACCGCAATCCCGGGTTTATTTGCTGAACAATTTAAAAAAGAACATCCGGCTATAGTGAATGAATTTATCGAAGCAGGACAGGGTTTTAAAAGCGAAAATCTGCAACAATATTATTATGCTATGATGCAGCGGCCTGACAGAACTCATGTTCTAAAAAATAGTAAAGTTCCCGTGTTGTTTGTTATGGGAACAGAAGACATCGCTTCACCGTTAAACGATAGCTTAAAGCAATCACATCTTCCGGAAATTGCCTACATTCACATTATAGAAAATGCCGGTCATATGAGTATGCTTGAAGCGCCGGGTAAATTAAACAGTATATTGGAAAATTTTGCAAATGCGTGTACTTAAACTTTTAATTTGTCCACGGTCATTTTTTGTACTGGTTCTGCTTCTATCAGCACAGCATATTTATGCAGATCATTTGAAGGGCGGCTGGATGAATTACACTTACCTTGGTGTAGTTGGAAGCAATGTTCAATATGAAGTATCTTTTTATCAATACTCAGATTGCAGCGAGCCTGAAAAAGTAGATGGCGCTATTTACCTTGCCGTACATGATGCAGGCAGTTCAAGCCAGGTTGGGCCGGTTCATGTTGTTGACATGACCAACCTGCGGCAAGAAATTAAAAGCAATTTCGGACCTTGTTTTCAAAATGCTCCTACAATATGTTATCTTGTTGCGGAATATACAACCACGATCACCATTCCTAAAAATACTTCCGGTTATGTGCTTACGGTTCAGCGTTGTTGCCGGATCGCGGGCATTGCAAATGTTCCAAATTCTAACACAACCGGGTTAACTTACACACTTACAATTCCGGGTGGTGCAAACAGTAATGATAACAGCCCTGTATTTTCTTTTAATGATACCGCTGCCATTTGTTACGGTTCACCTTTTACCTTCGATTTTTCTGCCATTGATACAGACGGAGACTCACTTGTGTATGCTTTATGCAGTGGTTTTACAGGAGGCACCCAGTTCGATCCTGTGGTAGAAACCCCTACAGCTCCGCCATATCAAACTATTCCTTATAATTCTCCTTATTCCGGTTCTGAGCCATTAGGCCCGAACGCCTCAATAGATTCAAAAACAGGAATATTATCAGGCATTGCACCAATGCAGTTAGGTACTTATGTAGTAGCTGTTTGTGTGAATGAATTTAGAAACGGTGTTTTTATTGCTCATACCAGAAAAGAATTACATATAAACGTATCGAATTGTAAGTTGGGCGGCGCAGCGTTAGATCCATTTTATATAACATGCAACGGCTATGATTTTACGTTTGTTAATTTAGCCGGAGCTAATCCTGATTACAAATACTCATGGGATTTTGGTGTAACAAGTATTAACACAGATACATCAAGCCAGGGTCAGCCAACTTACACTTATCCTGATACCGGTACTTACACGGTAATATTAAAAGCAAAAAACAATGTTGGTTGCCAGGATTCGGCCAAAGCGCAGGTAAAGATTTATCCGGGTTTTGTTACTGATTTTTCTGTGGCCGGCAGTTGCATCGCAAACCCATATAATTTTACCGATCTTACTACAACCAAATATGGCTATGTTAATTCATGGAAATGGTTTTTTGGTGAAAGTGAAAGTTTAAATGATACCACCCAAAATCCTTCTTACAAATATGCTGATACGGGAATGAAAACGATAACGCTTATCACTACTAATTCGAAAGGCTGTATTGACACAAGTACCAAATTGTATGATATAACCAATAGCCCAAACCTGGTAGTAAAATTCATTGATACTCTTATTTGTAATATTGATACTTTAAGGCTTGAATCGTTTTCATCTTCCCAGGGCGCGGTTTTTAACTGGTCGCCATCTTACAATTTGATTGGTTCAAATTCCAGTACGCCTTTAGTATATCCAAAACAAAACACCACTTACAATGTTACCGTTACAGATAATGGATGCCTTGCACAAGATTCAATTGCGGTAAATGTTATCGATCATGTATCATTAAGCCTGCCGCCCGATACTACTATTTGTAAAACCGACAGCATCCAGCTTTCTCCAGCAACCAATGCGCTATATTTTTCATGGTCGCCGCCTGAAAGTTTAAGTAATTCTTCTATAGAACAACCTTTTGCAAGGCCATTAACTAATACAAAATATAATTTGCTTGCATCAGTAGGTAAATGTTTTGCTACAGCAGCAATGAATGTAAATGTTGTACCTTATCCTGCGGCGCATGCGGGTATCGGTGCATCTATCTGTTTTGGCAAAACGGCGCAGCTAAACGCATCTATCGAAGGCACTTCATTCATTTGGTCGCCTTCAAGCTCTCTTGTTAACCCGAACAGTTTATCACCCATTGCCGGCCCTCAATCAACAACACTATATACATTAAGTGTAACAGATACTTTAGGTTGTCCAAAACCGTCGATCGATAGTGTACTCGTAAGTGTTATTCCAAAAGTGCGTGCATTTGCAGGCAACGATACAAATGTTGTGATATCTCAACCTTTACAGTTAAAGGCAACAGGTGGAACAATTTATCATTGGTCACCATCATTCAATTTAAGTAATCCTGATATTGCAAATCCAATTGCAACATTTATGGAAAGCCCGGATACAATGATATACTCCGTAAAAGTAAGTACACCTGAAGGTTGCTCTGCAAATGACAGTATTAAAATATTCATATTTGAAACAAAGCCGGAAATATTTATCCCAACGGCATTTACGCCAAATGGCGATGGCAGGAATGATGTATTTAAGCCAACTGTAGCTGGAATGAAACAATTGTTTTATTTCCGTGTATACAATCGCTGGGGCCAGCTATTATTTAGCACATCTCAGGCAAACCAGGGGTGGAACGGCATATATGATGGACAAAAACAAGCCAGCGGAACATACGTATATGATGTTCGGGCAATTGATTATACCAATAAGCCTTATTTCAAAAAGGGAACTTTTGTTCTGATAAGGTAGTTAATAACCCGCAATTAATTCCTTCAGGAAATTAAATTTCCTCTAACACTTATTCTGTTGCTGTTATATAAGTAATTCTTTTAATTTTCGTTCTTATGGAATAATCTTTGATTTAATTCTCACGCATGCGGCAAATCGTTTTGTTTCTTTATTTAGTATTGTGCGGTGTAATTATTTTTTCATGTAATAACATCAACCAGAAAAAATTTGAATTTTTTTATTATCCTTCAAGGAATATATATTTCGATGTCGCTGATAATTTTTATTTGTATTCTTTAGATGGCGGTAAAACATGGGATTCTATAAATGTAAATTCAAACAAACAACCGGCCACGCTCGGCGAAAAGAAAATTATTTATAGTACTACTTCCGAAGTATGGTTAAACAATCAACAGCATCTAACCCAATACAACGGTCATGCGATTGATATAACAGCAAACGATAGCAGCATGTTTGAAGCAGCTTTAGCTGCAGATCGGAAAGCAAAAAAGCCGAAAGCCACAGCGCCGAGTTCAAGTATACCAAGGCGGCAACAATCTGAAAAAAAAGCGGGATTTTTTCAAAGGCTTTTTGGCAAAAAACATAAATAAAAGAATGAAATGAGCTATAAAAATTTGACAATAATTCCATTCGACAGAAATGAAAATTTTTATAGCGAATTCCATCTGGCAAATAAAAAGGAAAAATAATATTCAGATGAAGACAAAAACTTCTTTTTGGCAACGCATGGGTTTTCATGAATGGTTTCTCAAACGCGAAGCGGATTATTCAGTGCAGGAAATTCAGCCGCCAACGCCTGATGATATCTATAAATACATTGTTCAAAAATTTGAAGAATCGGTAAAAGATTTGTCGTTTGCAAACCGCGTTGTTTTTTTTCATGAATATATTATTTGTTTCAACGAAGAAGATTATAATCATTTCAATGAAAACAAAAAAGGCATCTTTGGTTTAATAGCGCAGGAATCTGTAAAGCAGTTTTATAAAATTCTCAATCAATATAAAGAACAGGGAAAAACAGTAGCGCCTGCAAGCAGTAAATGGGTCTTTCGTTTTGTAGCGCACCCTGAATATTTACGCGGCGATAAAAGTTTGATCGGTAAACTTATGCCGGGAAGTGTGCAACAGAAAAAAGAAAATGTGCGCATCACTTTTATTCCCCGGCAAACAGGCATTGCCGAAACATTTGATGTAAATCCTGAATTGCTTGATGGATTTATTTTTTACAGTGATGGCTATTATGAACTCGCTTATGATGATAATTTACTGATGAACGATCACCAAATAAAAAATCATCAAAATGCTGTGCTTGCACGGCTTGAAACAATTGTTCCCGATAAAGAATTTGCAGGAAAAAAGATTGAATATTTTATGAAGGATAAAGACATTCTTATTTCGGGTAAAGATGAATCAACCGATAAACCGGATGTTTTTCGCATTCCTTCGGATTGGGTGAATACGCCGCATTTGCGCATACGCTATAACAACAATGATGATAAATTTTATCTTGCTTCTTTCGGTGAAAAAACAGTTGTGAACGAAAATGAAGTTGCGGTAAGTGATATCAATAATCCCTCATGGGTGC
>JAFBAF010000206.1 GCA_019247895.1 Parafilimonas sp.
CATTAAATTTTTTAAGCCTGATATTAATGGTCTGACGCTTTTAAAGCGTCTGACCATGTGCACCATATTCCTTTTTGTTTTCGTAACCGCAAAATCGCAAGACTCCATCACCGTTGATTACTTACTCGACAAAATAGAAACGCAACAACTAAAACGAAACGATTTTTTTATTGAAGGAATATTTCCATCATACATTAATGCATCGCAAAAATTCAAAACAAAAAAGAAAGACAACACAATTTTTTACAACACACTTATTGTTTACGTTTTAAAAAATAACTACAGCAAGTTCAATAATGAGCAGAAGATAATTGTTGATGGCATTATAACAAGAAGCCAGCGGGCATCAAAATATTTTAAAAACAAAACACGCAATACTTATAATTTCTGGAGAACAGATACAGCAACAAGATTTCATTACAGTTGGTGGCTGCCAATCTTAAATGGGAACAGTTCGTTGCCTGATGATATGGATGACACTGTTCTTGGTTTATTAATGAATAATGAAAACAAAGATTCAGCAAAAGCATTGCATCAATTAATGCAGGCTTATATTAATGCAAATCCACCCTTAAAAACGACTTATAAAGTTTACGAGTATGACAGCGCTTACTCAACATGGTTTGGTAAAAAATTCCCGGTTGTGTTTGATGTAAGTGTTATATGCAATGTGTTGAGTTTTATTCAACAAAATAATTTGCATTGGACAAAAGCTGACAGCGCTTCTCTGCAATACATTATCAAAACAATTCAAAGAAATGATATTGTAAAGCATCCGGCTTTCGTTTCGCCATATTATGCAAATACGTCAATCATCTTATATCATTTGGCAAGATTAATGAGCATTAAACCAATTAGCGAATTGGAAATTATCAAACCACAATTGATAAAGATTGCAAATGCTTATTTGCAATCAACAAATAATATTTTTGAAAAAATTATGTTGAGTTCTGCGTTAATAAAATGGAATCAGCAACCTTCAGTACTAAACATTAATTCAACTGATTTTAAAAGTATCGAGCAAAACAATTTGCCATTTTTTATTGGTAACATTCCATCTTATTTCAACAGAAGTTTAAAAGGGAAATTTATTGATTTAAGATTATTGATGTACAATCATTATTGCCCGGCATGGAATGATTGTTTGTTACTTGAATACTTGTTGTTAAGTCAAAACCCGAAAGTAAAAATTCAAAAATGAACATTGAAGCTTATAAGAATTTAGTTGAAGAATGCAAACAAAAAAATGTTACACTTGTTGCAGTAAGCAAAACAAAACCTGTTGAAGATATTCTTGAATTGTATAATCTTGGTCAAAGAGATTTTGGCGAGAATTATGTGCAGGAATTAATTGAAAAAGAAAAGCAACTGCCAAAAGATATTCGCTGGCATTTTATTGGTCATTTGCAGTCGAATAAAGTAAAACAGATAATTGACTTTGTGCATTTAATTCATGGTATTGATAGTTTGAAATTGCTGCAGGAAATAAATAAACAATCAGAAAAAATAAATAGAATAACAAAATGTTTGCTGCAAGTGCACATTGCGCAAGAAGAAACAAAGTTTGGTTTGGATGAGAAAGAAATTAATTTGATAATTAGTGAATTTGAAAATTTGAAAATGAAGAATGTAAATGTTGTTGGCTTAATGGGAATGGCAAGTTTTACAAATGATGAAAATCGAATCAGGAAAGAATTTCAATATCTACAATCGCTTCAACAAAAACTACAAATTGAAAACTTTAAACTGTCAACTCTTTCAATGGGCATGACTGCGGATTACAAGATCGCTATTGAAGAAGGCAGTAACATGATTCGTGTTGGAAGCTTGATTTTTGGTGAGAGAAAACCCTCTAAATCTCCCTAAAGGAGACTTGTCAACAACTTGTTTTTAACATGTGTATAATTTAGCAACAACTAAAAGCCCTTCCTTTGGAAAGATTTTGGAGGAGCTTCTCTAATTATTGTCAGGTTTTACTGTACTTGGCTTTTCATCATACAATGGCTCTGGTCTTGGAGCTTGGCCATCTTTTAATTGCTGGTTGAATAATTTATCAACATGTACCCACTTGCCATTTTCCCATTTAAACCCTTCATAATCTCCATCAGGTATTAAAGTATATTTTTTTTGCGGCTCATTGCTTTCACTTATTAAATGATCGAACACAATTACATTCAAATCAGGATCGTATACTAACCTGGCACGGGCATCTTTTTCATATTCAAATAAAAAACGGTTAACAGGTTGTGGGGCTTTTAATTCATCATCTTTATAATCAAAATAATTTCCGCCGAAAACAGGGTTACCATTCACATCAAACGTTAATACCTCAAGCCATTTGCGCGTACTGCTTACATCATTATCATCATAGCCAAACAATGTATAATATTTTTTGCCTTTATATTCTTTCATGATGATGTTGTAATAGATCGCACCGATCCAGTTTTTGTTTGTGCGAACAGAATCTGTGGGAACGCCTGCAAAATCAGAGGCATCAAACAACGGAAATAGTTTTAAGGAGCCATCTTTTGTTTTCATTTGAATAGCGCCATCCTGGTGATAATAACTTTCATCACGCTGAATTTCCCAAGTGAAAATCCTGAACGTACTATCAGGCGCATACAATTTTGAAATAGTGATTACAGAATCAAAAGGATATTCAAATGAGTTAGGTGTTTTAAGCGATTTAACAAGGGTTCTTATAAATGCGCTATCATAATGAAAACGATTTTCAGCAAATGTGTCGAAGATCATTTCATGACTGTAATATTTCAGGCTGTCTTCCTGCGCTCTTAAAAATTTTAAATTTTCAGCACTTATTTGCGCGTTTAATGTTGCTGAAATAAATAATGTAATAATTAAAAAGTATCGAAACATATTATAACGAAAATACAATCACAAAACGCAGTTTGAAAGCATTATTGTATGTTGTTTGAAATTTAGTTTTTTATTAAAGCAAGTGCTAACGGTCAGACGCTTCAAAAGCGTTTGACCGCGTTACTTGAATGCGTCTGCAAAATCTAATAACGAATTAAATCTCGCATCAATCAATTCATGTGGAAATTCTGTTTCAGGATCTGTTGATGCAATAAAGACAGAACGCATTCCTGCATTTCGTGCAAACTGCATATCGCTGATTGAATTGCCAACCATTATGCTTTTAGAAAAATCGATTTGCGGGAAATCTTTTTGCGCCTGCAAAGCCATACCGGTATTAGGCTTGCGGTTGGGGCTTTCATCATGCATATCAGCACAGAAATAAATTTTATCAATGCGGCCATTTTCTTTTACCACTTCTTCTAACATGTATGCATGAATATCATGCAGGTTTTCCAACGTCATTGATCCTTTTGACACGCCGCGCTGATTGGTTGTGATTACAATTACACCAAAAATTTTTGATAGCTTTTGTAATGCAATTTGCACACCATTATAAAATTTAAAATTACTCACATGCAAAACATACGTGCCTCTTTTTTCAACATTAATTACACCATCCCTATCGAGAAAGAGAGACCACGAATTATCTATTTGTGAGAAGTCAAAATTCAAAATTCAAAATTTAAAAATGGTTTTCAACTTATAACTCTTTCGCTGCTTTTGCATAATCTTCGGGAATTCCAATATCGATAAAATATTCGTCTTGTATTAAACCAAACATTTTATGTTGATTGTAATATTTTTCTAAATAAGCAGTTTCAAAAGAGAATTTTTCAGGAAATGACTCTTTTAAAAATGATTCTACATTCAGCATGTATAAACCACCGTTGATTAAACCTTGTTCATAATATTTTTTTTCATTAAAACTTTTGATGGAATCATCTTCATTCAATTCAATCACACCATAACGATCGAAATTTTTCATTGGTTTTAAAGCCAATGTGCAGTCAGCTTTTTTTTGTTGATGAAAGTTTTGTAGAGCTGATGTATTTGCTTTAAATAATGTATCACCATTTGTTACAAAAACATTTTTACTGTTTACTAATGAACATGCTTTTTTAATTGCGCCGCCCGTTCCCAAAGGTTCTTCTTCAATGGAGAAGTGAAAAGTGAGATGTGAGAAGTGAGATGAAATGTGTTCTTCTATAACTTCATGTTTGTAGCCAAGCGAAAAAATAATATTATTAATGCATTGTTGCTGAAAATAATTAATCACATAATCTAAAAATGGTTTGCCATTAACAGGTGCCATACATTTTGGAAGATCTGAAACAACGCTGCGCAATCTTGTTCCTAAACCTCCGGCAAGTATAATAATAGAAGACTGTTGCATTATTGCTGAATAGAATTACTGAACGTACAAGTGAGTGACACAACAGGCGATGCCAAATGATTTGCCGATGGTAACATTAAAATTCTATTTATTAAAAAAGTTTTTCTTCAACAAGTTGGCAAACAATATGACCAATTAAAATATGACTTTCCTGTATCCGTGGCGTGTCTGTTGAAGGCACATTAAAAAGATGATCACTAATATCTTTCATCTTGCCGCCGGTTGCGCCGGTAAAACCAATTGTGATCATTTTATTATTGTGTGCTGCTTCAAATGCTTTAATAATATTTGCAGAATTGCCGGACGTACTTAAACCAACCAGCACATCGCCTTCATTTCCCAAACCTTCAACCAAGCGTGCATAGATAACATCAAAACTATAATCGTTACCAACCGCAGTTAAGTAAGATGTATTTGTATGCAAAGCTTCTGATGGCAACGCTTTGCGGTCTTTATAAAAGCGACCGGAAAATTCTGCCGCCAAATGTTGCGCATCTGCAGCACTGCCACCATTA
>JAFBAF010000226.1 GCA_019247895.1 Parafilimonas sp.
CGAAGAAAAAACTGCAGGCGGAATCATCATCCCTGACACTGCTAAAGAGAAACCTCAACGTGGTACAGTAATCGCTGCAGGCCCCGGAAAAAAAGATGAGCCAGTAACTGTAAAAGCAGGTGATACTGTTCTCTACGGAAAATATGCTGGTACTGAGATCAGCATTGAAGGAACTGATTATCTTATTATGAGAGAAAGCGATATTCTCGCTATTGTTTAATTAGTCAATTCGGCAATTCGACAATGAGCCGATGAAATTTCCTAATTGTCAAATTATCTAATTATCAAATTTTCAAATTAAATAACTATGTCTAAACAACTCTTCTTCGAAATCGATGCAAGAAATAAAATGAAACGCGGCGTCGATATTTTGGCGAACGCAGTTAAAGTTACATTAGGTCCTAAAGGTCGTAATGTAGTATTAGAGAAAAAATTTGGTGCACCTTCAGTTACTAAAGATGGTGTTACTGTTGCTAAAGAAATTGAACTGGAAGATTCAATTGAAAATATGGGTGCACAAATGGTGAAAGAAGTTGCTTCTAAAACTGCAGACATTGCAGGCGATGGTACAACTACTGCAACTGTGCTTGCACAATCTATCATCAGCGAAGGTTTAAAAAATGTTGCTGCAGGTGCAAACCCAATGGATTTAAAACGCGGTATTGAAAAAGCTGTAACTGCGGTTGTTGAACACTTAAAAGGTCAGAGCCAAACCGTTGGTGCAGATCAAAATAAAATTCAGCAGGTTGCATCTATTTCTGCAAACAATGATGATACAATCGGAAAATTAATTGCGGAAGCTTTTGGTAAAGTTGGTAAAGATGGTGTTATCACAGTTGAAGAAGCAAAAGGCACTGATACTAACATTGAGATAGTTGAAGGTATGCAATTCGACCGCGGATATCTTTCAGCTTACTTTGTTACCAACAGCGAAAAGATGGAAGTTGAATTAGAAAAGCCTTACATTCTTATTTATGATAAGAAGATAAGCGCTATGAAAGATATACTTCACATCTTAGAAAAAATCGCTCAGCAAGGTGCTCCGTTATTAATTATTGCTGAAGATCTGGAAGGTGAAGCTTTGGCAACTTTAATAGTAAATAAATTACGTGGTACAATTAAAGTAGCTGCTGTAAAAGCTCCTGGCTTTGGCGATCGCAGAAAAGAAATGTTGAACGACATCGCTACACTTACAAAAGGTATTGTTATTAGCGAAGAACAAGGTTACAAACTGGAAAATGCCGATCTAACTTATTTGGGCCGTGCAGACAGAGTTACAATTGATAAAGACAACACAACAATAGTTGGCGGCGCTGGTAATAAAGATGACATTACTGCACGCATCAATCAAATTAAAGCGCAGATTGAAACAACAACTTCTGATTACGATAAAGAAAAATTGCAGGAACGTTTGGCTAAATTAAGCGGTGGTGTTGCTGTATTAAATATTGGTGCTGCAACTGAAGTTGAAATGAAGGAAAAGAAAGACCGTGTTGATGATGCTTTGCATGCAACACGTGCTGCAGTTGAAGAAGGAATTGTTCCTGGTGGTGGTACTGCTTTCATTCGTGCCGTTGAAGCTTTGGATAAATTAACCAACGATAGCGAAGATGAAACAACAGGTATCAACATCGTAAAACGTGCTTTGGAAGAACCATTGCGCCAGATAGTTGCTAACGCGGGTATCGAAGGTTCAATCGTTGTTCAGAAAATCAAAGAAGGCAAAGGTGATTTTGGATTTAATGCCCGTACAGAAACTTATGAAAAATTATTTTCTGCAGGTATTATAGATCCAACTAAAGTTGCCCGTGTAGCTTTGGAAAATGCAGCATCTATTGCAGGTATGTTGTTAACAACAGAATGCGTAATTGCTGATAAGCCTGAACCTAAATCTGCAGCTCCTGCAGGCGGTGGTATGCCAGGCGGAATGGGTGGAATGGATTATTAATCTAAGTTTTTGTATAAACAAAAGGCTATCAAAATTGATAGCCTTTTTTATTTGATGCTCTTGAGCATTGCGTTATTAATAACTGTTATTGCAGTTTAAAATATAACGGAAAGTAAAGAGTATACCACTGCAAAAAAATACAAGCACACGGGCAGCAATTATAGCAACACGAAAAATTAGGTTTGCCATCACTTTCCTTTTTTTAATTTTTCATATTCCAATATATCAGCAGGCTGGCATTCCAATACTTCGCATATAGCTTCCAATGTGCTGAAGCGAATCGCTTTTGCTTTGCCTGTTTTTAGAATAGATAAATTAGCCAGCGTAATATTTACTTTTTCTGAAAGCTCATTCAGCGACATTTTGCGCTTCGCCATCATTACGTCTAAGTTTACAATTATCGGCATAGGTTATACGGTTAATTGGTTTTCTTCCTGCAATTCGATACCACGTTTAAAGATTTGGGAAACGATATAAATAATTCCTGCCATAAAAAAATATTCATCTCCAATATTTTCGGTTGGCAACTGAATGCCTGTATCTCTCAAGAGATAATAAACATATATCTTCCAGAAGAAGCTGCTAAACAACCAAACGCCAAGCAACAGGAAAGCAATTTTTTCCAATCTTTTTTCTACTTCCATAGAAAATGGTGTTTGCAGTTTAAGTTTCAATAACAAAGCAAAAACTACATACCATATAATGGCTTTTAATGCTGAGACTGCGATCATCAAACACATAGCGCAAACGTAATAAGCAGTATTATGTTCACGTATATTGAAAATGTTCAGGTCAGCCTGGTAAGTATGTTTTGCCCAATCAGCATTTATAAAACTTGCAATGAGAGTAAGCAGCTGGCTTCCGCATAAAATTGAATACCAGATAGCTCCGAGTAATGCAAGAAACCTTAATATTATTAAAATTTTTTCTGTTCTTGTTTTCATGATTATGTTTTCAATTTTAAAAACAAATATCAATATATTTTTATTGAAAAACAATAAAAATTTTATAAAATTTGATAATTTTTTATCAACACATTCACAATTATTTGATTCTGACTTTATTAAAAAATGAAAATTTTTTTTTCATCTTCAATGCTTATTATACTGTTTAAAATATTTGTACTTTACTGCTTTAACTTATTGTGATGCATCCAAAACTTTTGCCATCTAAACATTTTTGCATTTGCCTGTGTTTTGTGTTTACAGCTTTTATTTCAAAAGCGCAAAGTGATTGTAACGATATTAAAACCGGTACGTTTTACTATTGTCCAAAAAATACAAATGATAATTACCTGGAAGTAAGAAATGATAAATACCTTGTTGAAACAAATCTTTTAAAAGGTGATTCTTCTGTGTATGAAATTAAATGGTCGAACGACTGCGTGTACACATTGAAATATATTTCAGGAAATGCTGAAATAAGCGATGCAATTATTGAGTTTAATAAAAAGCACAAACTGTTATTCCAGGTAAATAAAATCACTAAAGATTATTATCTCTTTACCGGTTATATAGATAAAACATCGAACCAGCCCATATTAACGGATACTATGTGGCTTAATATTAAAACCAATGTTGCAGGCAATGAATTGTTCAAACAAATTAAATCGCCATCTGAAATTAAAAAAGCTCATTTCAGGGATACCTCTAAATATGCCATTTTATATGTTTACCGGCCAGGCAAGCTCAGTAATTCTTTGGGTAATTATCTTATTTATTTTGATGATAATATCATGTGTGTGGCAAAGAATAATTCTGGATATATTTTTAAAATATTAAAAGAAGGCAACTTTAAAATTGAAAGCCGTTTGTATAAACAAGAAGCCTCAACAAATCTTGATATTAAATTTGGAAACACTTATTATGTAAAGTCAAGTATTCCCTGGGGAATTCATGGTTCAGGAAATTTTAAATTGAAAATGGAAGTAATGAAACCGGAAGATGGTGAAACGAATTTTATGATGTTGACCTGCAATAAAATCTAAAGCACAAGGGAGTGACACAACGAAGTTGAACAGGATTGGGAAAGGTGGTTACAAAAAAATTCTTATCAAATTGCATTATGTGATTATTGCTTTGCATTTAATTTATCAAGCCATTGCGCCGCAGTTTTATCACCCTGCAAAGTTGCTTCCATTAAAAGATGTGCGCCCTTTGAAACATTGGAAGGAAACACGCAACGCTGATAATAATTCAGTTGTTTTAAGGTGGTTTCATCGTTGGCATAAGCATATAAAAAGCCAAGTAAAGTTTTTGCAGGCAAGTAATTTTTATCGTTGGCTTTTTCCAGCAGATCAAAAGCATCGCTGCAGTTTATTCTGTCGTTTTTGTTTTGCAACGCAAAGTTTGCATACGTAAACATGGCCTGCGGAATATTTCGTTGTGTTAACTGTTCATAAATATCAAGCGCAGCCTCTTTATTATTATCACGCCATAAATTTTTTGCATTCTGCAATTGCGCATTTACCTGCTGCTGTTCTTCAGCGCTTAAGTTATTAGAAGTATCTGTTTGAACTACCGACCTGGTTTGTGTATTATTAGTTGGTTTATTATTTGTCTCCAAGGCATATACAAAAACTGCGGCAACAAATAACCCGGCAAGAATCCACAAAAAGATTTTAGCTGCTTTTTTGGCTTGGCTTACAGGCTTTGCAATAATTTCATTATTCTCTTCTGCTTGCGCCACACTGCTTTTCTTTCCCTTACTTAACTTTTGTAATTCAATTTGCAGATTTTTGTTTTGTTCGAGCAATCTTTTGTTTTCCTGCTTCAGCAATTTTACTTGCTCAGAACCTTCTTTCGCATTGAACCAAACACTATTTTGAACGATATAATCATGCAATGCCATTCCACTTGCAAAACGGCTTTCCGGTTTTTTTTCAAGGCAACGATAGATCATCCCGAACATCCATTCAGGCAACTGCATTTCAGTTTCCTTCTTTTCAGTGCTCCAGCTTTCAGGCAAGGCTTTTCCTCTTAAAGTAAAAATATTTGGCGGTGGTGTTTCCATGTGTGCAAGCATTACAGCGTTGCGTGAAGTTTCACCTTTATCATTTAAAGGAAACGGAACAGTGCCGGCAAGCAATTCAAACATCACCACACCAAAACTGTACACATCTGTTTCAAAATACATTCTGCCTTCATTTTGTTCAGGCGCCATAAATTCAATTGCACCTGCATGCCGCAGACTTGTTCGCCTGTCTTCATCGCTCATTATTGCCAAGCCAAAGTCAAGCAACACATAATTGCCTGTGTGCACGTTGAACTTTACATTGTTGCTTTTTATATCACCATGTTTTACATTGAAACGATGACAATGTGCTAATGCGTTCGATAATTGCTCGGCAACTTTTATTGCTTCTTTAATTGCAAACAAAGGCGCATGTGGCGGCTGCAACAATTCTTCAAGATCAGGGCCTTCAATAAACTCCATTTCTATGTATGGAAAATTTCCTGTTTCTGTAATGCCGGAACTTAAAAATTTTACAACATTAGGATTAGGTTGTTCATTTACTTTTTTAAGTTTTTCAACTTCATTTTGAAAGCGCGTAAAGTTTTTATCATCTGAAGATTCGCTGTAAATTGGTGTGGGCAATAATTTTATTGCAGTGATGATTTCGCCGGTGCGTTTGCCTTTGTAAACCGAACCTTGTCCGCCGGTTTTTAATGCACCCATATTTTCCAAACCCGATGTTATTGTAAAAACTTTACTCATTTATTACTTTAAAAACTTTCGCCGGTTCAAATTAATTATAAAAAAAATCGAACTGTCATGTCGAGGGAACGAGACATCTCCGGAAATTGAAACAGCTTGATAATTCAGAGATTTTTCCTATCGTCGAAATGACGTGCAAAGAACTTTATATTTCAACAGTTATTAATTTTAATGATGAGATTACTCCTCCCTGCAATCACATATTAATATGAATAACTGAATTCAAGCAAAGCAGACTCACCCAAAATTATCTGATCTCCTTCCTTTAATTGATGTCCAATTTCTGTGGTCATTAATTTTATTTCCTGTCCATGCTCCGGTTTTACTTTTATTTTATTTGCCGGAGGTATTCCGCCTTCATCAGCAAACAAAAAGAATGCAGCAAATTCATCACTCCATTCAATATGCGCATGCTGACGGCTTACACTTCTGTTACTTTTGTCATTACTATTATCAGGAAAAGCAATTTGATTTTGCCTGAAATATCCATCTGCCACACGAACATTATTTTCTCTGCCAATATTAATTTTTTTATTGGAAGAATGAATTTCGTACAGCTTATGTTCCGCTTCACCGCTTAAAACTTTTATATAAGCAGTTGCTTCTTTATGTGCGGCAGGTTTTTGTTTTGTCGAGATGAACAAGGCAATATCAAGAGCTGAAGACTTAATTGCTTCCGACGGGACTGCCTCCTCAAATAAAATTTGCATTGACCAATTTTCAGGAAGATTGATTGCGAAATCATCGGCTATTTTTTGCACTTCATCTTTAAACTTATTCTCATCATCAGTATACAAAGCACCTTCATACAAAAATTTATCCTGCGGATCTGATGTTACATACAAATGCAAACCCTTTATATTTCCACCTTCACCACTTTCAGCTTTTTTTAATTGCTCTTTTATGATGTCGAGAATATCGCTACGCAAGGCTTTTATATCTTTCGGTTTATTTTGTTTGAATAAGTTTAGCATAGTTCATTATTTATTGTTTACCGTACACCGGTTACCGCTGACCGACTATTGCTGACGATTGTTTATTGACAGTTAACTGTTGATGATTAACAGTTGACGGTTGACTGTTACCAAATCCTTTTATATAACCCATCTGCATCAATATCGGCACCACATGTTTTCCAGCCAATTTAACTGCCACACTTGAGCCCTGGCAATTTTCAATACGCACACAAACTACAATATGCCCGCTGTTATCCGGCTCTGGCGCAAAGAAAACATACCAGCCATCATTGATTCTTTCGTTCTTCAAAATGCGCTCAGGTGTTCCTGTTTTACCTGCAACACTTATTCCTAATTTAGAAACTTTCGGAAGACTTTGCTCGATCATATATTTCGTCATCAGTGTTGCATACGCAGAATCGTTTGCCAATGGAATACCTTTTTCAAGTTTAGTAATATTTCCATTCACGCCTAAAACATAACGGCTCTGCATCATCGTTCCTTTATTCGCAATTCCAGATGCAACTCTTGCAACTGCTGCTGGTGTTGCAATCAATTCACCTTGCCCCCAAGCCATTCCCGAAACACCTTTGCCACGTGTTCTTTTTATATTGTTTGGATCATAATGTTTAACGCTTGTAAATTCCGTTTTTCGCCAAAGTTCTTTCCACTCATTTTGTTGTTGAGGATTGTTTGCATCATAATCATAATAATATCCGCCGACACCATGCAAAAACATCCCGCTTTTTAAATACAAGTCACCCATATATTCCTGCAACTGTTCTTCATTTGCCAAACGAATAAAGAAGGAATTATTTGAACGAACAAGTCCTCGTTCAATCGTTATATTTCCGGCTTCATCTGGTTCAGGACCTTTTATGCGAATTAAATCAGCGGGTCTAACAACAATAACTTTCTTTGCCGCATCAATTCCCAATTTATTAAATGCAGCCAATGATGTAATCAACTTTGCCGTTGAACCCGGTTGTGTTGCAATTGTAAATCCAAGATCGTTATCTGTTATCCATCCTGATAATTGGTTTTGTTGTGCAGGAGTTAGATTCAACATATCCCAATTATCTGTTTGTGGCAAAGGATAATTTGCAGAAGCTAAAACATCACCCGTTTTATCTTCCATTACAACAACAGAAATTCTATTATTAATTAAAGAATCATCAGACAACAATGATTGCTGAATTTTTGTTTGCAAGGCTGCATCAAGCGTTAATTGAACATCACGGTTTTGTTGTTTGAATGAATCAACTTGCTTACTGTTTATGCCTGCAATTAACAGAGGTGCTAAAGCACTATAATCTTTTTTCTCCACGCTCATTTCGGTTGCTGTTTGCGGAAGAAAACGTTGCTCTCTATATCGCGTTGCGCTTACTGAAAAACTATTTGAAGGAATAGGAAAGCCACGCATTTCTGCAGCTTCACGATAATCCGCAAAATATCCGTTTGATGCTCCGTTAAAAACATTTGTATTGGCATCACCTGTCCAGAAAAACATTTGTTCACCGAAAGGATAATAACGATCTAATCTTTTATAAAACAATGCATCAATTTCCTGTTGTGAAATGCCAAGCTTTAATAAAGAATCACGTTGTGTATTTATTAATTCCTGGTGGCTTGTTGCTAAAATTCTTCCAT